>CAYUPF010000104.1:0-4127 GCA_964446545.1 uncultured Rubrivivax sp. | reverse complement strand
AGCGCGCAGCGCGCAGCGCGCAGGGTTGTCCAGTGAGCCTCGCCCGGCCGCTCGAAGGGGTTCACTCCCGCTTGGCGGGACCGGCCGAAGGCCGTGGGGTGCGCCGATGAGCCCAGGCGATGTGCCCGACAGCCTGGATCGGGCGACGACGACCCAGGCCACGCCGCAGCGCGCAAGGCGGCGACAACAACTGCAACTGCGGCGCCGCGAGCTGCTGCTGCTGGCGCTGATCGGCTGCCTGGGCCTGTTCGTGCTGCTGCGCAGCCTGGCAATGCAGCCCTACATCGATGCCGTCTGGCGCGTCGAGGACGGCAAGGGGGTGGCGCTGGCCTCCAGCCCGCTGCCGGCGCTCAAGGGCCTGGCCGGCGCCCACCTGCAGCGCATCGACGGCAGCGACGGCCGCTCGCTGCGTGCCGACGCCGACCTGCTGCACCGCTCGGCGCGGTGGAGCGTGGACGATGCGCGGCGCCGGCAGCAGCTCGAATCCCAGCAGCAGCTGGCCTCGATGCTGCGCGACGGCGCGCTGACCTTGCATTTCGCCGGCGGGCAGCAGGCCACGCTGGAGCCGATGCCGCGCGGGCTGAGCGGGCTGGGCCCGTTCATCGGGCTGCTGGCAGCCGTGGCGCTGGCGCTGCTGATGGTGGCCGGCACCGTGCTGCTGCAGCACCCGCATCCGCGCAACCTGCCCTATGCGCTGCTCAGCCTGTGCCTGGTGGCCAGCCTGCTGGCCATCGGCATCGAAACCCTGCCCGGCCTGGGCCAGCCGCTGGCCTATGCGCAGCATGGCCTGGGGGCGCGTCTGGCCTTCGATCTGGGCAGCGCGGCCGCGGTGGTGCATCTGTCGACACTGCAGCCGCTGCGCCTGCCTTCGGGTCGCTGGATCGCCGCGTCCGTCTGGGCCGGCGCCGCGGCCCTGGCCGCGCTGGCCGCACGCCAGGCGCTGCCCCAGGCCTGGTGGTGGACGCAGGCCGGCATGCTCGGCTGCGGCGTGCTCACGCTGGTGCTGATGTCCTGGTCCTACCGGCTGGAGCCCAACCCCTTTGCGCTGCTGATGCGCCGCCTGGCCGCCGCCGCCACGGTGACCTTGCTGCTGCTCAGCGTGGCCATGGCAGTGGCCAGCCGGCAGCAGGGCATTGCGCAGGGCGACGCCGCGATCAGCGCCGTCATCTGGTACCTGTTCATGGCCACGCTGATCCTGCTGCTGCCGATGTTCTCGCGCGCGCAGCCGCTGATGCGCGAGCTCGCCATGCTCACCGGCACCAGCACGGTGGCGACCTCGCTGGACCTGCTGTTCGCCGCGACCTTCGCGCTCGGCACCTTCGCCTCGCTGTCGCTGTCGGTGTTCTTCGCGCTGGCGGTGTACGCCGGCACGCGGCGCTGGCTGCTGCAGCCGATGAGCGGGCAGCACGTGCCGGGCGCGGAGCGCATGTTCGAGCGCCTGTACCGCGTGCTGCGCGAGGTCGAGGCGCGGCCGCGCGACAGCGCCGAGCTGCTGACGCGGCTGCTGCGCGATCTGTTCGAGCCGCTGCAGGTGCAGACGTTGGAGCGACCGTCGACGCGCTCGCGCGTGCTCGCCGAAGGCTCGGCGCTGCTGGTGCCGCTGCCCACCATCGACGCCGAGCACGGCAGGGGCACCGACGGTTCGATCGTGCTGCGCTATGCCGAGCGCGGCACGCGCATGTTCTCGCGCGACGACGCGCGGCTGACCGACCGCGTCGTCGAACAGCTGCGCCGCGCGGTGGCCTACGACAAGGCGGTGGAACGCGGGCGCAGCGAGGAACGCGCGCGCATCGCGCAGGACCTGCACGACGACATCGGCGCGCGCTTGCTGACGCTGATGTACAAGGCGCAGTCGCCGGAGATGGAGGACTACGTCCGGCACACGCTGAAGGACCTGAAGACCTTGACGCGCGGCCTGGCCAGCAGCGACCAGCGGCTGTCGCATGCCACGGCCGAGTGGAAGACCGACATCGCGCAGCGCCTGGGCGCGGCGCAGATCGAACTGAACTGGACCTTCAACTTCGACCGCGACATCGTGCTCGGCGTGGTGCAGTGGTCGGCGCTGACGCGCGTGCTGCGCGAGCTGGTCAGCAACGCCATCCAGCATTCCTGCGCCACGCACCTGGAGGTGACGGCCTCGCTGGAAGGCGGGCGGCTGCGCCTGACGCTGACCGACGACGGCATCGGCCGCGACCCGCAGGCCTGGTCGCATGGCCTGGGGCTGGGCGGCGTGCGCAAGCGTGTCAAGCTGCTGGGCGGCAACGTGCAGTGGCGCGAGAACGGCCGCGCCGGCATCGTCTGCACGGTGCTGATCCCGGACATCGGCGCGCGCCGCTGAGGTGGGCTCCGGGATAATCGGGGCATGAATCCGCTGCTGGCGCGACTGCACCCCTACCCCTTCGAGCGCCTGAGGGAACTGAGCGCCGGCATCGTGCCGGCCCGTGGCTACAAACCCATCGGCCTGGGCATCGGCGAACCGCGCCATGCCACGCCGGCGCTGATCGAAGAGGCGCTGGTCCGGGCGCTGCCGGGGCTGTCGTCCTACCCCGCCACCGCCGGCGAGCCGGCGCTGCGCCAGGCCTTCGCCGGCTGGCTGCAGCGGCGCTACGGCGTCGGCGTCGACCCGTTGACGCAGACGCTGCCGGTCAACGGCTCGCGCGAGGCGCTGTTTGCGCTGGCGCAGACGCTGATCGACCCGACGCGCCCCGGCGCCACCGTGGTCTGCCCCAATCCCTTCTATCAGATCTACGAGGGTGCGGCGCTGCTCGCGGGCGCGCAGACCGCCTTCGCGAACAGTGACCCGGCGCGCAATTTCGCCGCCGACTGGTCGCAGATCGACGAGGCCACCTGGGCACGCACGCAGCTGCTGTACCTGTGCTCGCCGGGCAACCCCACCGGCGCGGTGATGCCGCTGTCCGAATGGCGCTCGCTGTTCGAGCTGAGCGACCGCCACGGCTTCGTCATCGCCAGTGACGAGTGCTACTCCGAGATCTACTTCGGCGACGAGCCGCCGCTGGGCTCGCTGCAGGCGGCCAAGGCGCTCGGCCGCGACGACTTGCGCAACCTGGTAGCCTTCACCAGCCTGTCCAAGCGCTCGAACGTGCCCGGGCTGCGTTCCGGCTTCGTCGCCGGCGACGCCAAGCTGCTCAAGGCCTTCTTGCTGTATCGCACCTACCACGGCAGTGCGATGAGCCCGCTGGTGCAGCGCGCCAGCCTCGCCGCCTGGGGCGACGAGGCCCATGTGCAGGCCAACCGCGACCTGTACCGCAGCAAGTTCGCCCAGGTCACGCCGCTTCTGGCCGACGTGCTGGACCTGCGCCTGCCCGACGCCGGTTTTTATCTCTGGGCCGCCGTACCCGGCGGCGACGACATCGGCTTCGCGCTGCAGCTGCTGGCTCAATACAATGTCGCGGTCCTGCCGGGCAGCCTGCTGGCGCGCGAAGCCCATGGACAGAACCCCGGCACGGGCCGCATCCGCATGGCGCTGGTCGCCCCCACCGACGACTGCGTCGAAGCCGCCCAACGCATCCGCAACTTCACACGCCAACTGCGCGAACACCGATGACACACAAACTGCAGGACCTGATCGACCTCGCCTGGGAAGGGCGCGCGCAGATCACCGCCGCCTCGGCGCCCGACGTGCGCCAGGCCGTCGACGACGTCATCGGCGACCTCAACGCCGGGCGCATCCGCGTCGCCGAACGCCAGGGCGTCGGCCAGTGGACGGTGAACCAGTGGGTGAAGAAGGCGGTGCTGCTGAGCTTCCGCCTCAACGACAACAAGACGATGCGCGCCGGCGAGCTGGGCTTCTTCGACAAGGTGCCGACCAAGTTCGCGCACCTGGACGAAGCCGAAATGCGCGCCACCGGCGTGCGCGTGGTGCCGCCGGCGGTGGCGCGGCGCGGCAGCTACATCGCCAACAACGTGGTGCTGATGCCCAGCTACGTGAACATCGGCGCCTACGTCGACGAAGGCACGATGGTCGACACCTGGGCCACCGTGGGCAGCTGCGCGCAGATCGGCAAGAACGTGCACCTGTCGGGCGGCGTCGGCATCGGCGGCGTGCTCGAGCCGCTGCAGGCCAACCCGACCATCATCGAGGACAACTGCTTCATCGGCGCGCGCTC
>CAYUPF010000103.1:0-14291 GCA_964446545.1 uncultured Rubrivivax sp. | reverse complement strand
CTTGGATAGATGCGCAGCCGCGCTTGGATACTGGTCTTCTCGTCGGTCGAGACGACGTACTCGTCCTGTCGCAGCGGCCGGCCCTCCCAGCGTCGCTCGTACAGGTCCAAGATGCGCCCGGCCTTGGCCTGGAAGTGCGGATCGCGCCGGAAGATCCAGCAGCGGTGCTGCCACGGGCGGATCGCGTCCTCGTGCAGCCAACGCCAGACCGTGCTGTGGCTGATTCGCGCGACCAGGCCCGAGCGCTCAGCGTGTCGAGCCACGTCGGCGACGCTGAGTCGCGACAGCGGCAGGCCAAGGTTGGCCGGCAGCTCGCAGGCGAGCGCCTTGATCTCAACCGTGAGCCCTGGGGGGAAAGACCCGAGGGCGACCCGGGCGGGCTCGCTCTTCGAGGCCCGCCAATCGCTCCTTGAAGAAGCGCTTGCGCCACTGGCTGACGACGTCGCGCCCGGTGTCCAGGCGCGCGGCGATCTCGTCGTTGCCCATGCCGTCGGCGGCCATCAAGATCATCTTCGCTCGGACGACCTCGAAGTACGGCAACGTGTATCGGCTTGCACGACGACTCAGCTCGGCAGCCTCGGCCGCCGACAGCTTGATCTCGAACGGGCTCTTCCTTGGCATACGCGACCCCTCGTCGAATGATCGCATCACGATGCCATATGCGGCCAAACTTATCAACAAAATACGTTGCCGTAGTTATGAAACTGCGTACTTAGGACGCCGACGGTGCGAGTTCGGTCAGGACCTCGGTGCTGGCCTGGGTCATGAGCTTGTGCACGGGGCATTTGCCGGCCACGTTGAGCAGCTCCTGACGCTGCGCATCGCTCAGTGCACCGCCGAGCCGCATCGTCACGCGCAGGCGGTAGATGCCCTGGCGTTCCTGGCTGTCGTCGCGTTCGACCGTGACGCCGATGTCCTCCAGCGGAATCTGCCTGCGCCTGGCGTACCACAGCGCGGTCAGCGCCTTGCAGGCGCCGAGCGCGCTGTCGTACAGGTCGTGCGGCGTCACGCCCAGATCCTCGCCGCCGTTGGCAGGGGGTTCATCGACCGTGAAGCTGTGCGCGCCGACGCGCACGGTGTGCTTCATCTTGTTCGACAGATCTCGCTGGATCTCGATGCTCATGGCGCGCTCCGCTGACACTGGGTGAGCCGCATTGTCGCCACTCGTCGGGCCGAACGGTGTCAGCCTGCCAGCTTGGCGGCGATGCGTGCCACGTGGGCGCCCTGGAAGCGTGCGCCTTCCAACTCGTTGGCCGAGGGCTGGCGGCTGCCGTCGCCGCCGGCGATGGTCGATGCGCCATAGGGGCTGCCGCCGGAGATCTCGGCCAGCGTCGTCTGCCCCTGCCAGGCGTAAGGCAAGCCGACGATGACCATGCCGTGGTGCAGCAGCACCGTCTGCGTGGACAGGATCGTGCTCTCCTGGCCGCCATGCTGCGTGGCGGTGGAGGTGAAGACCGCGCCCACCTTGCCCACCAGCTTGCCGCCGGCCCACAGGCCGCCGGTCTGGTCGAGGAAGTTCTTCATCTGCGCCGCCATGTTGCCGAAGCGCGTGGGCGTGCCGACGATGATGGCGTCGTAGCCGGCCAGGTCACCGGCCTCGGCCACCGGCGCGGCCTGCTGCGTCTTGAAGTGCGACTTGCGCGCCACGTCCTCGGGCACCAATTCGGGCACGCGCTTGATGTCCACCGCCGCGCCGGCCGAGCGTGCGCCTTCGGCGATGGCTTCGGCCATCGCCTCGATGTGGCCGTAGCTGCTGTAGTAGAGAACCAGAACCTTTGCCATGCTGCGTCTTTCGGGACAGGACCCTGTTGCAATGCAGCAATATTGGCGCTTCGACCACGCCCCGGGGTTGCGGCCCGGCGAACCCCGCCTTCAAAGCATTTGAAAGGCAGCGGCGGCAGTGGTCAGCCGCGGCTGCCAATGGCGCGCATGAACTCGCCACGCAGCCGGTCGTCGTCGACGAAGTTGCCGGCAAAGGCCTGCGTGCACACACGCTCGTCGCCGCGCCGGTCCTCGCCGAGCAGCAGGCACAGCTGCTCGGCTTCGATGATGCAGGCCGCGCCCTGGGCCTGGCCATGCTGCACCATCGCATCGGCGATGTCGCGTGTCATCCATTCCTGATAGGTCAGGCGGTGACCGATGGCGTCGACCAGCCGCGCGATGCGGCCGAAGCCGTGCAGCCGGCCGCCGGGTACGTAGGCCACGTGCGCGATGCCGCGAAAGGGCAGCAGGTGGTGCGGGCATACGCCGTGGATGGCGATGCCGCGCACCACCACCATGTCCTCGCGCGGGTCGGCGAAGCCGCTACCCAGCACCTGCGCAGGGTCGAGCGCATAACCGCCGAGCAGCCGGCGCTGCCAGAGTTCGCGCACGCGCCGCGGCGTCTGGCCGGTGTGCGCGCCGTCGGCGGGCAAGCCGCAGGCCGCCATCAGATCGGCTACGGCTCGTTCGAAGGCCGCGGCATCGAAAGAGCCCGTGCGCGCAATGCCCAGGCCGTCGGCAGGCGGCGGGGTTGCATCGTGGTCGCAGGCTTCGTGCATGGCGGGGCCGGGGTTACGAGAACCAGATGCGCCACAGGCCGACCAGCACGTGGCCCCAGATCAAGATGTTGCCGGCCAGCAGCGTCAGCAGCCGCGTGTAGGCCCACAGGCCGCGGGCACGGCGCAGGCAGCCGTCCTCGCCGGTGGCTGCATAGAGCACCATGTACAGCACCGAAGGCACGAAGGTACCCACAATGAGCACGCCCATCACCCAATAGAAGACGGTCATGGCAGGATTATCGACTCGACGCGGGTCTGCACCCGCGAGCTGCTGCGATGATTCCGCTTGAACTGATCCTGGGGTGCACCGCGCTGCTGGCGACAGCCAGCGTGGCGGCCTCACAGCCCGAACCCGGGCCGGCGCTGCAGTTCGTGCCCGCCGATGCGCAGGTGCTGCATTGCGGCGTGACCAAGGGCGTGCTTTACGTGACCTATGCGCGCGAGCAGCGCGCCGCCATCGCGCCGGCTTTCCACACACCGGCCATCCGCAAGGCCTGCGCCCAGGCCGGCCATGCGCTGGCCGCGGGCCCGCACGCGCGGACGGCCGCGCCGATCGTGGCGCCGCGCATCGGCGCTGCGCCGGCAGCGCCCCAGGGCGGCGCGCCAACGCCATCGACGCTGCAGCCCAGCTTCGTGACCCAGGCCAGCGGCAGCGTCATCAGCATCGACGGGCGCAACGACACGGACCGGTCTTACCACTGCGTGTTCAACTTCGCCTGGACCTCGGACGATCAGCCCGGCGGCGCGCGCGGCGTGACGACGCAGGCCACGCTGCCGGCACGGCAGTCGCAGCGCGTGGTCTTCATCTCCGGCCCGTACCACAACGTGCGCTTCGTCGGCCTGCCGCGCTGGACCTGCACGCCGGGCGGCTGACGTTACTTTTGGTGGCAGATCGGCACGCGGCCCGGCCGTAGCATGCGCCGGTGCACAGGGAACGAGCCCACGATGCGCCAGCCATGGCGATGGCCTGGCGGGTGGCTGCGCTGCTGGCGATACTGGTGCTGCACGGCTGCGCCGGCGTGACCCCCGCCGCGCCCGCGCCGCCCGGCGCAGCGAAGCCCAGCGCGCCGCCGGCGCCGCGGCCCACGGCCCTGGCCGTCGAGCGCCAGTGGCTTCAGTCCTGGTTCAAGGGCACGCCGGTGCGCATCGAACAGAGCAGCGAGGCGGCCTTCAGCATCGAGGTGCCGCGCGAGTACTGTTTCGATGCCGGCCGCAGCATCGTCAAGCCGCCGCTGGCGGCGGTGCTGGACAAGCTGGCGCAGAGCCTGCAGCGCAAGCCCGAGGCGCGTATCGAGTGGCTCGCTGCGCCGGGCGATGCTGCGGGCAGTTCGGCACTGGCCCAGCAGCGCGGCGACAGCGTGCGCAAGCACTTGATCGCGCGCGGCGTATCCTCGCAGCAGCTGGCCGCTTCGAGCGCCACCGACGTGGCGGCGGTGCAGTTGCGCATCGGCCTGTCCGCACCCTGAGCGGCGGCGTGTGCGCGGCCGGGGCCGGCGCACACTCGAGGACAGTGCATGAACGCGATGCAGGCATTGATCGGTTTCACGGCCTGGACGTTGTTGCTGGTGCTGGCGGTTTTTGCCTACCGCGGCGCGCGCTTTCTTGGCGGCACGCCCATCAACCACTGGCCGCGTGCGCGCAAGCCCGAGGACGATGCGCCGTTGGTGCGGCGCATCGAGGACGCGCATGCCAACTGCCTGGAGAACCTGCCGGTCTTCGCCGTCATCGTGCTGGCGGCCGCGGCGCTGGGCCGGCTGCCGGCCGTAGATGCGCTGGCGCCCTGGGTGCTCTATGCGCGCATCGGCCAGTCGGCCGCGCACCTGTGGGGCGTGGGGCGGCTGCAGGTGCTGGTGCGCGCAAACTTCTGGGCGGCGCAGCTGATGCTGTTCGTCTGGATGCTGCTCAGGCTGGTGGCGTGAGCGTGCCGGCCGCGCTGCGCTGCCGCGCCGTCGGCTGCAGCCGGCGGTACAGCAGCAGCAGTGCGGCGGCGCTGAAGGTGGTGGCCATGGCCAACGAACTGCTCGACGCCAGGCTGACGAACTGCTGCAGCGCCTGCGGGTCCACCTGCTCGACGAAGTGCGCCAACTCGTAGATCTGCTGACCGGACACCTGCGACACCGCGTCGGCATCGATGAGCGGCTCGTCGCCGCGGCGGTCGAGGAAGGCGACGAAGGCGCCCGCCGCCACGCCCGCGGCACCCAAGGTGCCCAGCGGGCGCATCAGGCAGCGCAGCAAGCTGACGCGCAATGGTGCGCCGGCCGCGGTGAACAGGCGCGCGACCAAGCGCGAATTCGGAATGGCGCCGCGTGTGTTGCGGTCGTGGCCGGCGGCGCGCGCAGGCGGCGCCAGCGACTCCAGGATCTCGTCAAACTCGTCCGACATGTCATTCTCCCCTTGCTCAATCCGGTGTCGGTACGGACAATCTAGCGCGTCTGCCGCTCGTGCAGTACCTTTGGAATGCTACCAACCGTAAAGCTGCAGCAACACTCGCTGCGCGCGGCAGCAGGGCGGCTTGGCTGCGCAGGACGGTACATCGTGTTGCAGTTCCTACCGATGGACGTAGTAGCTTTCAGTTCTGTTTCTCAAGTCGAAGTTCCCCGAGGTGTTTTCAAGTTCCCGACCCGTGTTGTTCGACCCCCGCGGCAGCCGCCGTTCGCGCTGGCGCGTGCCGCGCTGGCTGGTGCTGCTGCTGTGCGGCACGTTCGCCGGCGCTGCCGCGGTCATCATCGTTCAGCAGCGCTATCTGCCACCGCGCCTGTCGGCTGCGGAGTCGACGGCGCTGCGCCAGGCTTTCGACCAGGCCGACGGCGAGCGGCAGCAGCTGAAGGCCGAGCGGGCGCAGACGCAGCAGCGACTGCAGCAGGCGCTGGAGCAGAAGGCTGCGGCCGACGAGGCGCTGGCCAGCAGCCGCACGCTGGCCGAGCGGCTGCGCGAGGACCTGGCGGCCGTGGTGCAGTCGCTGCCGCCCGACCCACGCGGCGGCAGCGTCGAGGTGCGCGCCGGCCAGTTCAATGCGCGCGACGGGGCGCTGGACTACCAGGTGGTGTTGGCGCGCGAGGGCAGCGGGCGCAAGCCGCTGGCCGGTGTGCTGCAGTTCACCGTCGCCGGCGAATCGGCACGCGGCGCGCCGGCCACCTTGGCGCTGCAGCCGGTCGCGCTGTCGATGGGCAGCCATGAGGTGATGCGCGGCAGCGTGCCGCTGCCCGAAGGCTTCAAGCCGCGGCAAACGACGGTGCAGGTGCTGGATCGCGCTGCGGGCAAGACCCTGGGCATGCGTGTGCTGCTGGTGCGGTAGTTGAGGCAACATGCGCGCATGAACACGCGCATCGTGCTGCGGCAGCGGCCGCAGGGCTGGGTCGACGAATCCTGCTTCGCTGTCGAGCGCGTCGCCGAACCCGAATGCGGTCCTGGCGACGTGCTGTTGCAATCGCTGTACCTGTCCACCGACCCCTACCTGCGCGGGCGCATGAATGCCGGGCCGTCCTATGCGCCGGGCTTCGAACTCGGCCGGCCCATTGTCTCGCGCGTGGTGGCGCAGGTGCTGCAAAGCCGCTGTGCGGGCTGGGCCGCCGGCGATCTGGCGTGGGGCTTCCTGGACTGGGCCGAGCGCTGTGTCGTGCCGCAGGGCGCGGGGCTGCAGCGCATCGACGCCTCGCTGGGCCGGCCCAGCCACTTCGTCTCGGTGCTCGGCATGCCCGGCCTCACGGCCTGGATCGGCGCCATCGAGATCGGCCGGCCGGCACCGGGCGACACGGTGTACGTGTCGTCGGCGGCCGGTGCCGTGGGCCAGCTGGCCGGGCAGTTCGCCAGGCGCGCCGGCGCGCGCGTGGTCGGCTCGGCCGGCGGCGCCGCCAAGGTCGACTACCTGCTGCAGCGCTGCGGCTTCGATGCCGCCTTCGACTACCGCGGCGCCGACCTCGATGCGGCGCTGCGCGAGCATTGCCCGCGCGGCATCGACCTGTACTTCGACAACGTCGGCGGCGGCACGCTCGAAGCCGCGCTGCGCCATGCCAACGTGGCGGCGCGCGTGGCGGTGTGCGGCATGATCTCGGCCTACAACGAAACCCACGACTCCGGCATCCGCGGCCTGCAGGCCGTGCTGACCAAGCGCATCAGCATGACCGGCTTCATCATCTACGACCACGTGCACAAGCTGCCGGCCTACCAGGCGCGCATCGCACCCTGGTTGCGCAGCGGCGAGCTGGTGTTCCACGAGGACATCGTGCAGGGCATCGAACAGGCGCCGGCCGCGCTGATCGGCATGATGAAGGGCGAGGCCATCGGCAAGCGGCTGGTGCAGGTGGCGCCGGAATGAAGTGCGTTGCCCCGACCCTTGTCGCAGCGCTGCTGCTGTCGGGCTGCGCCGGCAGCCAGCTGGTGGCGCAGTGGAACGACCCGCAGTTCGCTGGCCAGCCGCCGCACGGTGCCAAGGTCATGGTCGCCTGTGAGGCGCCGGAGCTGACGCTGCGCCGGCTGTGCAGCGACCGCATGAGCGAGCAACTGCTGGCGGTGGGCGTGCAGCCGGTGCCGGCACCCGACCCCGCGCCGCTGGACGAAGCGACGCTGCTGCGTGTCGCCGAATCGGCCGGCGCGGTCGCGCTGTGGCGCACCACCATCAGCCCCGAAGTGGCGGCAGTGGCACCCGGGCCGAGCATCGGCATCGGTATCGGCGGCTTCGGCGGCGGCTACCGCAGCGGCGGCGGCGTGGGCATCGGCATGTCGGCGCCGATCGGCGGCGGCGGTCCGGCCCAGACCGGCTACGGCGCGAGCGCCGCGCTCAGCGACGTCGCCAGCGGCCGGCTGATGTGGAGCGGGCGGGCCAGCGCGTCGCCGTCTTCCGACGTGAACCAGCAGCTGGCGACGATGGCGGCGCAACTGCTCGAAGGCGCACGCCAGTCGGGCCTGTTCCCGCCGTGATCAATCGGTGTGAAAGCGCTGCGGCGGCGAGCGCAGATCGTCGCGGCCGGTGCGCTCGTATTCGGCGATCACCTGCGCGCCCAGCAGCAGCAGCGCGGCCGCGACCTCCAGGCTCAGCAGCACGGCGATGGCGGTGGTCAGCGAGCCGTAGACGGTGCTGATCTGCGACAGCGTGCCGAAGTACCACAGCAGCAGGTGGCGCGACAGCTCCCACAGCAGCGCCGCGGTGGCCGCGCCGATCAGCGCATGCCGCCACGACAGCCGGCCCACCGGCATGATCATGTACACCGAAGCGAGCACGAGAATCTCGCCGCCGAAGCCCATCAGGTACAGCAGCACGCCGGAGGCGCCGTCCAGCGACCATTCACGGCCCAGGAACTGCACCTCCCTTTCGCCCATGGCCTGCAGGCTGCCGGCCACCAGCGTCACCAGCAGCAGGCCGATGCCCAGACAGAGGATGTAGGCATAGGGGATCAGCGCCGACACCATGAAGTGCCGCCGGCGTATGGCCACGCGGTGGTGGAAGATCACCGACATCGCGTTCTCCAGCACCGTGAAGGCCAGCGAGCTGAAGAACAGCATGCTGGCCAGCAGCACCCAGCCGATGACCTCGCGGTGCGCCATGAAGTTCTGCAGCTCGCCGACGATGGCGCCCGACTGGCCCGGCATCAGCCATTCGAGGTAGCGGCTCAGCGTTTGCAGCAGCGCGTCCTGCGGCACGTAGTGCGACAGCACGATCACGCTCAGGATAAGCAGCGGCACGATCGACAGCAGCGCGTAGTAGGCCACCGCGCCGGCCAGCAGCATGCCCTGGTGGGCGCGGAAGGAGCGCAGCGTGCGCAGGGCAAAGGCCCCCGGGTCCTTCAGCACCAGGGCGGCGCGCGTGTCGGTGAATCGCATGGCAGCGCGATTGTCGGGGCTGCCGGTCTTGAACTGCGGCGCAACGGCGCCACCTGCGGCCGAGCCCTTGCACCAGGACACGCATGACCGTCACCTTGCTCTGGATCCTGAGCGTCGCGCTCATCGTCGTCGGCATCGCCGGCACCGTGCTGCCGGCGCTGCCGGGCACATTGTTCGTGCTCGCCGGCATCATGCTCGGCGCCTGGATCGACGATTTCACGCGCGTCGGCTGGGGCGTGCTGACGGCGGTGATCGTGCTGGCCGTGCTGGCCTGGGTGCTGGACTACGTGGCCGGGCTGCTGGGTGCGAAGAAGGCCGGCGCCAGCCGGCAGGCTCTCATCGGCGCGGTGCTGGGCACCGTGGCCGGGTTGTTCATGGGCATCGTCGGCGTGCTCTTCATGCCGCTGGTGGGTGCGGCCATCGGCGAGTTCCTGGCGCAGCGCGACCACGGGCGCGCGCTCAAGGTCGGCGTCGCCACTTGGCTGGGCATCATGGCCGGGCTGGTGTCCAAGGTGGTCATCGCCTTCATGATGGTCGGCCTGTTCGTCGTCGCACTGCTCATCTGAGCGCCCAGCGCGAGACGATGGCATGCAGCGCATCCAGCCCATCGGTCAGCGCCGCCGGGCCGGGCTGCAGGATCAGCGGCGACTTGATCTCGTGCAGCTCGCCGTCGCGCACCGCAGGCAGCTCGGCCCAGCCGGGCCGCGCCGCCACCTTCTCGGCGCGGAACTTCTTGCCGCACCAGGAGCCGATGATCAGGTCGGGCGCGGCGCGCACCACCTCCATCGGGTCGGCGACGATGCGCTCGCGGCCCAGGCTGGCGGCGGCGCGTTCGGGGAAGATGTCGTCGCCGCCGGCGATGCCCACCAGCTCGCTGACCCAGCGGATGGCGCTGATCTGCGGCTCGTCCCATTCCTCGAAGTACACGCGCGGGCGCCGCGGCAGCCGTGCGGCATGTTCGCGCACCGCATCCACATGCGCGCGCAACCGCGCGGCATAGGCCTCGGCCCTGGCGGCCGCGCCGACCATCGCCCCCAGGCGTTGCACGTAGCCGAGGATGCCCTCGACCGAGCGGTGGTTGCTGATCCAGACCTCGATGCCGGCCTTGATCAAGGCCTGCGCGATGTCGGCCTGCATGTCGGAAAAGCCGATCGCCAGGTCGGGCTGCAGCGCCAGGATGCGCTCGAGCTTGGCACTGGTGAAGGCCGACACGCGCGGCTTGTCCTGCCGCGCGCGGGCGGGCCGCACGGTGAAGCCGGAGATGCCGACGATGCGATGTTCTTCACCTAGCGCATACAGCACCTCGGTGGGCTCTTCGGTCAGGCAGACGATGCGTTGCGGGAAGGCGGGCATGCGCGGGTTCGGGCCAGGGGTCGGGCACACTGTAGCCTGCACGGGCCGCGGGCGCAGAGCCCGACCGGCGGATGCGGGACAATGGGTGGCTTGACCAAGGACCGACCATGAGTCTCGTCGCCGCCATCGAGGCCTTCAACCAGCACGGCCAGCCGCGCATCGAACTGCAGCAGCGGCGCGACGGCCGCACCGTGGCCCTGTTGCCGCGCCTGGGCCGGGAGATCGTCGTCAAGGGCACCGATCTCAACCCGCATCTGAAAGTGTCGTCGCAGGACATCGCGCTGCTGTGCGAAGAAGCGCAGCTGGCCATCGCGCCCGGCATGGCGCTGCTCGAAGCCGCGCTCGCCGCCATGGGCAAGGTGGCACGCGATCAGGAGGACGAGTTGGTCTGAGCAGCGCCGTCGCCGCGCGCGTCGGCGGCGATCCACTCCGCTGCCTTCTCGGCAATCATCAGCGTCGGCGAATTGGTGTTGCCGCTGGTGATGAGCGGCATCGCACCGGCATCGACCACGCGCAGCCCGCGCACGCCGCGCACCCGGAAGCGCGTGTCCAGCACCGCCAGCGGGTCGCCGTCGCGGCCGATGCGTGTGGTGCCCACCGGGTGGAAGATGGTGCTGGCGATGTCGCCGGCCAGGCGCGCCAGCTGTTCGTCGCTCTGGTATTGCGGCCCCGGCTTCCATTCCTCGGGCTGGTAGGGTGCCAGCGCTGGCTGTGCGCAGATGCGGCGCGTCACGCGCAGTGAATCGGCGGCGACCTGGCGGTCTTCGGGTGTGCTCAGGTAGTTGGGCGCGATCTGCGGCGCATCCTCGACCTTCGGGCTGCGGATGTGCACCCAGCCGCGACTCGTCGGGTTGAGGTTGCACACGCTGGCGGTGAAGGCGTCGAAACCGTGCAGCGGCTCGCCGAAGGCGTCCAGACTCAGCGGCTGCACGTGGTATTCGAGGTTGGCAAAGGCTTGTTCCGGCGAACTGCGCGTGAACGCGCCCAGCTGCGACGGCGACATGCTCATCGGCCCGCTGCGCGTCAGCAGGTATTGCAGCCCGATGCCCGCCTTGCCCCACAGGCTGCCGGCGATGCGGTTCAGCGTCTTCGTGCCGCGCACCTTGTAGACCGCGCGGATCTGCAGATGGTCCTGCAGGTTGCTGCCGACGCCCGGCAGCTGATGCAACGGCGTCACGCCGCAGGCCTGCAGCCGCGGGCCGTCGCCGATGCCCGACAGCTGCAGCACCTGCACCGAACCAATCGAGCCGGCGCTGAGGATCACCTCGCGCGTGGCCACGGCCTCGACGCGCTGCCCGTCCTTGACCGCCTCGATGCCGCGGCAGCGCCATGCGCCATCGGCATCGCGCTCCAACTGCAGCCGCGCCACCTGCGCCCGTGTCCACAGCCTGAAGTTGGGCCGGCGCATGCACGCCGGGCGCAGGAAGGCCTTGGCGGTGTTCCAGCGCCAGCCGCTCTTCTGGTTGACCTCGAAGTAGCCCACGCCTTCGTTGTCGCCGCGGTTGAAGTCCTCGCTCGCCGGCAGCCCGGCCTGTTGCGCGGCCATCGACCAGGCGTCGAGCAGGTCCCAGCGCAGGCGCTGCTTCTCGATGCGCCATTCGCCGCTGGCACCGTGCCATTCGTTCGCACCCTTGTAGTGGTCCTCGTGGCGCTTGAAGTAGGGCAGCACTTTGTCCCAGTGCCAGCCCGAATCGCCGGTGATCTCGGCCCACTGCGCATAGTCGCGCTTCTGGCCGCGCATGTAGATCATGCCGTTGATGCTGGAGCAGCCGCCCAGCGCCTTGCCGCGTGGGTAGCGCAGCGTGCGGCCGTTGAGGCCGGCGTCGGGCTCGGTCTGGTAGCACCAGTCGGTGCGCGGGTTGCCGATGCAGTACAGGTAGCCCACCGGAATATGGATCCAGGGGTGGTGGTCGCTGCCGCCGGCTTCGACCAGCAGCACGCGCCTGGACGGGTCGGCGCTGAGGCGATTGGCGAGCAGGCAGCCGGCGGTGCCGGCGCCGACGATGATGTAGTCGAACTGAAGGGGGTCGCTCATGGGCAGAAGGGTATTCGGCGATGCGTCCGCCGGCTGCGGCATCATGCAGCCTCGTCGATGCTACGCCGACAACCCCCGGGAGATATTCAGATGAAGCCATCCATCCGGCTCGCCTTCGTTGTCGTGCTGCTGCTGTGCAGCGCCGCTGTCCGGGCGCAGGCCTCGGCGCCGGTGGCGGCCGGCGGCGCCACCTTGCGTGCGCTGCCCACCGAAGCGCGCATCTGGAAGGGCGACTTCGACGGCATGCTCGAGCGCCGCCATATCCGCGTGCTGGTGCCCAACAGCCGTACGCTGTACTACAACGACAAGGGCCGCGAGCGCGGCATCACCGCCGAGGCGGCGCGCGCCTTCGAGCAGTACCTGAACAAGAAGTACAAGGCACAGCTGGGCAAGCGGCCGATCACGCTGTACCTGGTGCCGACCACGCGCGACGAGTTGCTGGAAGACGTGGTGGCCGGCGTGGGCGACATCGCCGCGGGCAATCTGACGGTCATCGACGCCCGCACGCAGCTCGTCGATTTCGTCGCGCCGCCCGATGCCAAGCCGAACCGCGAGCTCGTGCTCAGTGGCCCGAAGGCTGCGCCGGTGGACACGGCCGAGGCCTTGTCCGGCAAGACCGTGCACGTGCGCTGGACCTCGAGCTACCACGACAGCCTGGTGGCGCTGAACCAGCGCCTGGCCCAGGACGGCAAGCCGGCGATCACGCTGGTGGCGGTGCCCGACGAGCTGGAAGACGAGGACATGATGGAGATGCTCAACGTCGGGCTGCTCGACTACATCGTCGTCGACGACTGGAAGGCGAAGATGTGGGCGCCGGTGCTGCCGAAGATGAGCCTGAACGAAGGCGCGGTGGTGCGCGAAGGCGGCCTGGTCGGCTGGGCGATCCGCAAGGACAGCCCCCAGCTGGCGGCCGAGCTGAACGACTTCTATGCCAACCATCTGAAGAAGCTGGGCGTGGCCAACGTCCTGCGCCAGCAGCAGGGCAAGCGCGTGCGCGCGCTCAGGGATGCCGGCGCCGATGCGGACAGCAAACGCTTTCGCGAGCTGCTGGTGCTGTTCCAGAAGTATGGCGAGCGCTATGGTTTCGATCCGGTGATGCTGGCCGCGCAGGGCTACCAGGAATCGCAGCTCGACCAGAACGCCAAGAGCCATGTCGGTGCGATCGGCGTGATGCAGATCATGCCGGCCACCGGCGCCGAGCTGAAGGTGGGCGACATCCGCGTCACCGAAGCCAACATCCACGGCGGCGCCAAGTACATGGACCAGCTGATGACGCGCTATTTCAAGGGCGTGGACTTCAGCCCGGCGAACCGGGCGCTCTTTGCCTTTGCGTCGTACAACGCCGGGCCGGGCCGCATCGCTACGATGCGCAAGGAGGCCGAGAAGCGCGGCTTCAACCCGGACAAGTGGTTCAACAACGTCGAGCTGGTCACGGCCGAGAAGATCGGCATCGAGACCACCACCTACGTGCGCAACATCTTCAAGTACTACACCTCGTACAAGCTGACGCTGGAGGCGGCGCAGGAGCGGGACAAGGCGCGCGAGCAGCTGATCAAGAAGTAGCGCTCGTCGCTGCACCGCCGACCACGCCGTCGGCGCACAGCACGGCGATGGCGCCGTCGTCGTAGCCCAGGCCGCGCAGCAGCTCCAGGCCGTGTTCGCCCAGCGCCGGCGGCGCGCTGCGCAGTGGCAGCCGCTGGCCAGCCAGCGTCAAGGGCAGCAAGGGCGTGTGCGTGTCGATCGTGTGCCCGGCGGCGCTGGCGTCGGCGGGCAGCGTCACCGGCGCCAGCCCGCCTGTGGCGCGCAGATGCGGATCGTCGAACAGCGCCTCGGGCCGGGTGATCGGCGCGTAGGGCAGACCCCGGGCCTCGAAGCGCGCACCGATCTCGGCCGCGGCCAGCGGCGCCAGCCGTTCGCGCAGCAGCGGCAGTAGCCAGTCGCGCGCATGCACGCGCTGGTTGTTGCTGGCCAGGCGCGCATCGGCCTTCAGATCGGGCAGGCCGAAGGCGTCGCAGAACAGCGCCCACTGCGTGTCGGACACCACGGCCAGGAAGATCTGCTCGCCGCTTTGCACGGTGAACACGTCGTAGATACCCCAGGCCGAGATGCGGCTGGGCATTGGCGCCGCGGCCTGGCCGGTGACGGCGAACTGCATCATGTGCTGGGCCACCAGCAGCACGTTGTTCTCGAACAGCGCACTTTGCACCTCCTGGCCGCGGCCGGTCTTCTGACGCGCGGCCAGCGCGGCCAGCGCGGCGAGCACGCCGATGGCGCCGAGCATGCCGCCCATGATGTCGTTGACGCTGCTGCCGGCGCGCAGCGGCCGGCCTTCGGGGCCGGTCATGTAGGCCAGCCCGCCCATCATCTGCACCACCTCGTCGAGCGCGGTGCGGTGTTCGTAGGGCCCGGGCAGGAAGCCCTTGTGCGACACGTAGACCAGCCGCGGATTCAGCTGCGACAGTGCCGCGTAGCCCAGCCCCAGCTTGTGCATCGTGCCGACCTTGAAGTTCTCGCTGAAGACATCGGCACCGGCCACCAGCTTGAGC
>CAYUPF010000102.1:0-14382 GCA_964446545.1 uncultured Rubrivivax sp. | reverse complement strand
CGGCGACACAGCTTCAACTGCTGTTTCTAGGCTCAATCAATACGAATTCAGGTCAGTCAAGGAATCTAGCAGGGTGATCGACCATGTGATCACCTGATTCGCGACGAGTCTCAGCAGGCTCACGCCATGAGCCAGTCAAGGGCGAAGATGGGGCACCACAACAGGAGGTGTCCCATGCCAATGAACCGCGTGCAGTTTCAACCGGGGCTGTCGATGGCCGAATTCATGCGGCGCTTGGGCACCCAGGAGCAGTGCGAAGCCGCGCTCACGCTCGCGCGCTGGCCTCAGGGCTTCGCCTGCCCTGAGTGCGGCAGTCCGTCGCGCTCGTCGTTTCGACGCCAGGGGCGGCTGTACTGGCAGTGCGGTGGGTGCCAGTACCAGTGCAGCGTGACCAGCGGCACCATCCTGGAGAACACCAAGCTGCCTTTGACGGTCTGGTTCTTGGCCATGCATCTGCTGACCCAGGCCAAGAACAATGTCGCCGCGCTGGAGCTGATGCGGCACCTGGGCGTGTGCTACCGCACGGCCTGGCTGATCAAGCACAAGCTGCTTGAGGTCATGCACCAGCGCGAAGAGGCTCGGCAGCTGACCGGGCGGATCGAGATGGACGACGCCTACCTCGGTGGAGAGCGTCACGGCGGCACGACCGGCCGCGGTTCGGAGAACAAGGTCTCGTTTGTCGCGGCGGTGCAGACCACCGAGTTGGGTCAACCCCACCTGGCCTGCTTCTCCAAGCGTGCCTTCACCAAGGAATCGCTCAGGGAATTCATGTCCACGTCGATCGTCCTGCCGGCGACCGTGGTGTCTGACGGCTTGAGCTGCTTCACCGTCGCCCAGGAAATGGGCATGGCCCATGACCGGACGGTCACCGGTGGCGGGCGGGGCAGCGTCGAGGTGGAAGAACACTGGGCCGTCAACACCATCCTGGGTAACCTGAAGACGGCGATGACGGGCACCTACCACGCGATCAAGTTCGCCAAGTACGCCCACCGATACCTGGCCGAGGTGCAGTACCGCTTCAACCGACGTTACGACCTGCGAGCGATCCTGTCGCGCCTCGTACGCGCCGCGGCGGTCACTCCTGCGATGAACCAGGCGGAGCTACGGGCTTGCTGAGACTCGTCGCGAATCAGGTGTGATCAATTGGCTTGTCAGCCGTGCCCCCGCGGTCCAACGGAAGCCTGAGAGCGCCTTGGCTCTGATATTCATCGAACCTGTCGCAATTGCTGCAAGATAAGTGCATCCAAGTAGTATTATTTCGTCGCCCAATTCGGATATCCGGCGCGCATATAAGAACCACTCTTTACATCGAAGGGGTAGAGCGCGCCGAGGGCTGCGCGTCGAAGCGCCTTAAGCCGCCTCTCGACCTCGTTCTTCAGTTTCTTCATTCGCCAACCACTTGCGTACCACTGTTCTGGATGCGCGGCCGACGCAGGCCAACGATACAGCCTGCGCCGCCAGTCGCCAGGCAACCATCCAACGCAGGCCTGAGGCAGATCGCGCCCGCCCAACTCCGATGCCACTCCGACACAGTACTCGCCCCGACCACAGACTACGTGATTGAGGCGCCCCGAATCGTGCACCCTCGAGTTCTCTGTGCAGAACTGCGCGATCAGCAGCGCGACCGGTCGCCCATAATCCGCGGCTATCGACGGCCGCCCGAGACTATACGTGTGCTGTCAGGTCACCGCGACGGCGCAGCAGCTCAGGTTCATAGGACGTGTGGATGAGGCTGGGAGGTGCCACAGTCTTCTACGTCTCCACTCTGCATGACCGACTTCTCAGTTACTGACTTGCCCCAATTGATTCAAGGTGATCCGATCTTTGAGGACACCCGCCTGTCTGCCTGCGCACGCAGCGAGGGCGCGTTGGTCGCTTGGCGGGCCGCGCTGACCATCGGTGATGCGGCCCGGGCTGCCGCGGCCGTGCGCGGTGACTTCGCCGTTGGTTTGGTCGACGCGGGAGGCCGCACCTTCCTCGCCGTCGACCGCTTCGCCATCCGGTCGCTGTGCTACCGCGTCATCGACGGCCGGATGCACTTCGCAGAGCGCGCCGACGAACTGGCCGCCCTGCCGCCTGCGGCCGGCATAGCCCAGCAGGCGATCTTCGATTACCTGTACTTTCACGTCATCCCGTCACCGCGCACGATCTTCGAGGGCGTATTCCGGCTGCCCCCTGGGCACTACGCGCTGTTCGAGGACGGGAAGCTGACCGTGGAGCCCTACTGGGTGCCCGAGTTCAACGAACCGGAAAACGGCGACTTCCCGCCCCTGGCCAATGAGTTTCGGCAGTTGCTGCGCGATGCGGTGGCCGCCCAGCTCGACGGCAGCAAGCCTGCGTGCTTTCTCAGCGGCGGCACCGACAGTTCCACCGTGGCCGGCATGATTGGCTTGGCCTGCGGCCGGCCGGCGGCCACCTACTCGATCGGCTTCGAGGCCGAAGGCTACGACGAGATGCAGTTCGCGCGCATCGCGGCCAGGCACTTCGGTACCGAGCACCATGAGTACTACGTGACGCCCGACGATCTGGTGCGCAGCATCCCGGCGGTGGCGGCGCACTACGACCAGCCGTTCGGCAACTCCTCGGCCCTGCCCGCCTACTACTGCGCAAGGATGGCGCGCGACGACGGCGTCACCAAGCTGCTGGCCGGCGACGGTGGCGACGAACTTTTCGGCGGCAACACGCGCTATGCCAAGCAGCGCATCTTCGGCTGGTACGAGCGGATGCCCGCCAGTCTGCGCAGTGGCGTCCTGGAGCCGCTGCTCGAACGCTCGCCCGTGGGCCGGGCGCCCCTGCTGCGCAAGGGCGCGAGCTATATCCAGCAGGCCAAAGTGCCGCTGCCCGACCGCATGCAGATGTACAACCTGCTGCTGCGGCTCGGTGTCGACCAGGTGTTCACGGACGACTTCGTGGCCCGCATCGACGCCGGTGACCCGGCCAGGCAGCAGCGCGAGGTGTGGCGGCAGGCGCGGGCCGGCCACGCGGTGAACCGCATGCTCGCCTACGACTGGCGCTACACGCTGGCCGAGGCCGACCTGCCCAAGGTGTGCGGCGCCACTCGGCTGGCCGGTGTGGACGTCGGGTTCCCGTTTCTCGACCAGCAACTGCTGGCGTTCTCGATGAAGCTGCCGCCCGAGTACAAGCTGCGGGGGCAGAAACTGCGCTGGTTCTTCAAGGAGGCGCTGCGCGGCTTCCTGCCCGACGAGATCCTGGCCAAGAAGAAGCAGGGCTTCGGCCTGCCCTTTGGCGTCTGGGCCACGCGCCACGAGGGCCTGCGCCGCCTGGCCACCGACAGCCTGGGCAGCCTGTCCACCCGCGGCGTCGTGCGGCCGGCCTTCATCAAGGAGGTGCTGGATGTGCGGCTGGCCGAACACCCGGGGTATTACGGCGAGATGGTGTGGATCCTGATGATGCTGGAGCAGTGGCTGCAGGCGCACGAGCCGGCTTATCGGGCGACCTGAACCTGCGCGCCCTCAGGTGCGCAACAGGTTGTTCAGCAACCTCAGCCCGAAGCGGGTGCGCCCACGGTCCCAGGGCGTGAAGCGCGGCAGCTGGTACGGGTCCTGCCCCGCACGGCAGGCGCCCCAGGCGGTGGACACTGCCGCCTCGAAGCCGAGGTCCCGCACCACCTGAACGGCACGCTCGTCGTAGTCGCTGCCGGGTTTGCCATTGGGGTAGGCGAACAGCGTTACAGGCGCACGCGTGATGTCTTCGAGAGCGCGCCGGCCATCGGCGACTTCGGCCCGCGCCTGGGCGTCGTCCAGCCGCGTCAGGATGGGGTGCGTCACCGTATGCGCGCCCACCGTCATGCCGGCATCGTGCAAGGCGCGGACCTGCGCGGACCGCATCATCAGGTCATCCGGCAACTCGGCACCGGCACGCTGCGCCACTGCCGCCACCCAGCGTGCACGTTCGTCCGGTGGCAGATATTTCGCGGCGCCGATCAGCCGCGCAATCGCCTGCTGCCGGTCACCGGTCGTCTTCAGCGGCAGTTCACCGAGCGCCGCCGCCTCGGTGCCGGCGAGCGCCAGTGCCGGGTGGGGGCAGCCGCGCACGGCCTCGATCAACGTGTCGTTCCACATGCGGCCGCCGTCCAGGAAGCCGCTGGCGACGAAGAAGGTAGCCGGCAGCCCGTGGCGCTGCAGGATGGGCAGCGCGACATCGTGGTTGTCGGCATAGCCGTCGTCGAAGGTGATGGCCAGCGCCCGCGATGGCAGTGCGCCAGCCGTCAGACGGCGCGCACCGTCGGCCAGCGGCAGCACGTTGAACCAGGCCTTGAGCCAGCCGCACACGGCAGCGAAGCGGGCCGCATCCAGTTCATCGGGGAACAGCGGGTCCGGCGCGCGCAGCACGCGGTGGAAGATCAGGATCGACAGGCGACCCCGCACGCCGGCGGGAGAGGCCGCCGAAAGCAGCGCACGCAGCAGCACGTGTCAGCCCATCTTGGACGCCGCCACCAAGCCCGGCAGCGTCTTCCAGCTGCGTTCGTACACGGGCTCACGCTCCCAGGCCCGACTCTCCAGCCAGACGCGGCTCAGCACCACAAGCATCATGATGTTGTAGGGCAGGTCGAAATACGACAGGCTGAGGAAGGCACCGCCGACCAGGTAGCCCAGCAGCGAAACCTGGCACATGGCCGCGAGATCGGAACACCATTGGGCCTGCGGTACCAGGGCCGCCTTCACACGCACGCGGCCGGCCACGGCCCAGGTGAGCAGCCAGATCAGCAGAAAGAGCGCCAGGCCGACAAAGCCGTGGTTGCCCAGCATCTGGAAATAGATGCTGTGCGCGGCGTGCGTGCTGCCTTGGTAATAGGGCGAGAACTGTGCGAACAGTTCGGGCCGGGCCACGTTGAATCCGGCCCCCAGCGGGTAGTGCGTGGCAACCCCCCAGGCTGTCCACCAGGCGCTGATGCGGCCCATGGCCGAGCTGTCCTCCTGGTACGTCTGGATCGTGGACATACGCTGAGCCCACTCGTCCGGCATGAAGGTCAGCAGGCCGATGGCCGTGACCGCGATCAGCGCACCGCCCAGGAAACGGCTCTTACCGCGCCACCACAACAGCAGGGCCATGGCCATGATCGCCAGGAATCCACCTCGGGAGTGCGTGCCCAGGGCCGCGGCTGCACAAAGCACCATGGCCCCTGTCATCGCCTGCCTGGCCCAGAACCCGCTCAGCTGCATTTGCAGGAAGCGCAGCAGCGGGATCGTCATGATCACAGCCAGCCCAAACTCGTTGTTGTCCTCGATGAACGAACCCTGTGGGCCCCAGACCCGGTTCTCGCCACCACCGAGGACGGTGAACACCCCGCCCTTGATGCCCAGCAGCGCCAGCGAGCCTGCGGCCACCCAGACCAGCGCGATGATGTGCTGCTTGGTGCGCAGCAGCGCCAGGGCGACCAGGATCATCAGGTTGACCTTCATCACCTTCTTCCACTGCTCGTAGTCGCCCGCCGGGTCGAGCCCCAAAACCCAGGACAGCGTGATCCAGATGCTGAGCAGCGCGAAGGCCACCACGGCGGCGCCCTTGAAAGGTGAATCGCGCTCCTTCGTCATGAGCATGCCGAGCAGCGTCGACGCGGCGGCAGTTGCCGCCAGCGGTGCGTCGTAGGCAATGCCCCAGGTGTAGCGGTGCGGGCTCATGATGCTGAGCCAGGTCCACAACATGACGCCGATCCACGGCTTGCGGATGGCCACCAGAGCACCCAGCAGCACGATGCTCAGGACAAGTAGGTCGCGCAAGCTCATGGGGTCGTCACCTCCTGCGTCTCCCTGTCCCTGGTCGCCACGTGGCTGACCACGTATCTGAACTTGCCCGATTTCTCCGGCGGAATCTCGGCCACGCAGCGCACGTCCACCTCCACCGATGGCCCCAGCCGCTGCCGGAACCCGTGCACGATGCGTTGCATGCTGTCGTCGTCCAGCGCGGGGTGCGCCACAACCGATACCGTCGTCCGTTGCCGGCTCTCCTGCACGATCTTGAACGCATCCACGCCCGGCAGGTCACGCAGGATGTAGATCAGCGCAAGGCCGTGCATCACGGTGCCGTCGGCGGCCACCACGAAGTCGGTGCTGCGGCCCTGGATCGCCTTCAGCAGCGGCAGGCCGCGGCCGCAGGCGCAGGGGCTGGCGTCGCGCACGGCCACGTCGCCGGTGCGGTAGCGGATGAAGGGGAAGTCGCGCGTGGCCATGTGCGTGACGACGATTTCGCCCGGCATGCCGTCGGGCACAGGCCGGCCCTGCGCGGCGACCAGTTCGACGACGATGTCCTCGGCCGTGATATGCATGCCGCCGGCCGGGCATTCGTGCGCGATGAAGCCGGCGTCGCGCCCGCCGTAGCCATTGGCCACGCGGCAGTTGAAGACGCGGGCGATGGTGGCTCGCTGGTCGTCGTACAGGCGCTCGCTGGTGACGAAGGCCACCCGGATGCCCAGGTCATCGAGCGGCACGCCACGCGCCTGGGCGTGGCGGGCGATGTGCGACAAGGCCGACGGGTAGCCGAACAGCATGCGCGGGCGTTGCCGGCGGATGGCGGCGACGAAGCCGTCGAGCCTGTCTGGCGACATCTCGAACGCGGGCAGCAAGGTGCTGCGCATCAGCGTATCTCGGAGGCGGCGAATGCGGTCCTGCGCACCCAACTCGATGGGTGAGCCCCAGACCACGAGTTCGGGGTCGCCGATGTCCACATCCCACCAGCGGGTGGCGCGCCACTTGGCCGCCACGTCGTGGCTCTTGCGCGGCTTGCCGATGTAGAAGATCAGCGGCTCGCCCGACGAGCCGCCGGTGTTGTAGCGAGTCAGCGGGCCGTGGTCGTCGGCCTTCAGCGCATCCGTGTGGGCACGGATGTCCTGCTTGGTCAGCAGCGGCAGCGCCTGCAGTGCGTCGATTGAACGTAGCTCGCGCGGATCGAAGCCCAGGCGCCGGAACTGGTCGCGGTAGTAGGGCACGTGCTGTTCTACGTCGGTAAGGAACGCCCGCAACCGCTCGATCTGCTCGGCGGCGATCTGATCGGGCGAGTGCCACTGGCTGAGCTCCAGGCGCCGACGCATGGCCACGCTGTCGTGGCCCTTCAGGTGTTCGTGCAGCGGGAACAGCAAGCCGGCGCACAAGTGGGTGTACGGACTCACGCGGCCCCCCTCGTGCGGGCGGCACGCCAATAGGCTGCGCGCCAGCGCTCGCGCACCTCGGACCAGGTGTACTTGGGCACTTCGTCCAGTCCGGCGGCCACTAGACGCTGGCGCAGCGCCGAATCCCGCAGCAGTCGCACCACTTCACGGGCCATGGCTGCATCGTCGCCCACGGGCATGAGCAGGGCGTGGCGGCCATGCTCGGCCATGTCGGCGATGCCGCCGGCATCCGTGCTGACCACGGGCACGCCGCTGGCAAAGGCCTCGAGTACTGAATTGGGCATGTTGTCGGCCGTGCTGGGGTTGAGCACGCAGTCGGCCGCTGCGTAAAGGCCCGGCATGTCGGCATTGTTGATGCGGCCCGGGAATCGGACCACGTCGGCAAGCCCGAGTTCCCGTGCCAGCTGCTTCAGACGTACAAGCTCCGGCCCTGTGCCCGCGACGGTGAGGTGCGCCAGCGGGAACTGCTCGCGCACGCGCCGCAGCGTTCGAACGGCCGTGGCGATGTCGTAGATCGGCTCCAGGTTCCGCGTCACCACCAGGTGGGGCGCGTCGCCGACCGATCGCGCCGGCGCCGGCCTGAAGCGCGACAGGTCGATGATGTTCGGCACTACCTCTGCATCGAGCCCATGCTTCCTGAAAACCCGCTGCAGGAAGGTGGAAGGAGTAACCCGCAGGGCAGCGCCACGGAGCAGCCGCAGCACATGCCCGGGTGCCGATGCAAAGAACGTGTCGGCCTGGCCACCCCGGTAGTTGACGATCACCGGCGTGCCGCGCAGGCGTCCCACCAGCAAGACGGGCGTGGCAAACAGGTGCCACGCCCAACCCGAGTTGGCCAATAGGTGCACCACCTGAGCACGGCCCATGGCGCGCCAGATGCTCACGAGATACGGCAGCAGCCGGCACGCCGCGCGGACCACCGGCAGCCGGCCGACCCAGGTCGGCCAGTATGGTGCATTGTTGCGGACGAGGTCGACCGATGCCCCGTCGTCGCGCAACAGGCGGACCAATTGCTCGCACTGGTTGGCCATGCCACCGGATGGGGGTGGTAGCGGTCCGACCACGCACACGCGGGGCCAGACGGCTTGCTCAGACACCGCGCTGCACCTCTAGCTTACCTGGGCCGCGGCCCGAGCGGGGCTGCCTCGTCAATGCCAGCCAGGACAGACCCGCCACCCCGGCAGCCATCGATGCGACCGTGATGCCGAGCTGCGCGCGCAAGCGCCGCAAGGTCGCGACATGCGCAACGTTGCTAGGCGTCGGCAGCAGGCGAATGCCGGGATGCACTCCCTGTAACACGGCTCCCACCTGGGCCAGCGTGTACGACAGCGGGCGCAGGGCGCTGAATGCCGGCGCCTTCTCCACCGCGAGCACATTGCCGCCCCACATCAAGTACCACTCGTCCAACCCGCGCCGGTAATAGTCTATCGCCTTCGCCCGGACGGTCCAACCCGAGCGAGCCTGCGGAGTCAGGAGGTTCATCTGCAGTCGATCGGGCCGGCGGGACAGGACATCCCGGAACTCGGCGGCCGACAGCGGGCCGCGCCCGTCGACGGCGAAGCTGTAGTTGCTGAACACGTCGACCAGCCGCCATCGCGCCGCCTGCCGGTCCCAGATTTCGGGAAACACATGGCCGTGACCACCGAACCCGTCAAAGGAGAACGACCAGGCACGGGCGGGCATCCCAGCCGCCGAAGCGATGGCCATGAAGGCACGCACGAAGTCAGCACAGTAGCCCTCGCCTCGTTCGACGATCGCGGCGTACGTGGTGCGCAGATCGGTCTGCACCCCCCCGCCCGACAGGGGCACGTGCGAGCCCAGAAGGTGACGGCTGATGGCCAGTGCGCGGTCCCAGTCGGTCTGCAGGCCCTGTAGCTGAAGCTTCCGGGCGATGTCGACGAAGAACGGATCCAGCGGGGGCGCGTCGAAAGGGAAGTTGGCGGGAGGCGGAGCCGCCCAGTCGAATTCCGGCCCCAGCGTGCCCTGCAGCAGCACCGCGTTGCGCAGGCGGACCAGCTCGGTCCCGCTGCTCAGGTACGGCGTCAAAGCCAGCATCGGCAGCACGACCAAGGCCACCGACAGCCAGGCGAACCAACGCCGCACGGTTGAGCGCCGACGCAACGCCTGTGTCACCAGCACAGCCCTTCCACTCGGCCCGTGATCGGCTCGCCCTTGGGCAGGCTCACCAGGTCGAGCACCGTCTGCCCGGGGCGCACCAGCCTTGCCAGCGCCTGCGCCACGTCGGGCGTGTTCAGCCCCACGACCAGCAGCTCCGACTCCTCGATCACGCTGGCCAGGTCGGCGCGCACCAATTGCCCGATGTGCGGCAGATGCTGCTCGATGTAGCGCCGGTTGGCGCCCAGCAGCTGCGCCAGATGGACCTCGGGGTCGTAGATGGCCAGCCGCATGCCCTTGCCGATGAGCTGCTCGGCCAGCGTGACGAGCGGGCTCTCGCGCAGGTCGTCGGTGCCGCTCTTGAAGCTCAGGCCGATGAAGCCGATGCGGCGCTTGCCGCTGTCCAGCACCTTCTTGCGCGCCAGCGCCAGGTGCTCCTGGTTCGACGGCAGGATGGCCGACAGCATCGGCAGCTCGACGTCGTGCACCTTGGCCAGGTGGCTGGTGGCGCGCAGGTCCTTGGGCAGGCAGCTGCCGCCGAAGGCGAAGCCGGGCTTCAGGTAGGCCCTGGAGATATTCAGCTGCGTGTCCTGGCACACCAGGTCCATGACCTCGAAGGGATCCACGCCCAGTGCGCCGCACAGCCGCGCCGTTTCGTTGGCGAAGGTGATCTTCAGCGCGTGGAAATTGTTGCAGCAGTATTTCATCATCTCGGCGCTGCGCACCGAGGTCTCGATGAACTTGCACGGCAGGTGGCCGAACAAGGCGCGCAGCCGCTCGGCCGGGTAGGCATGGTTGGCCCCGACGACGGTGAACGGCGGCTTGTCGTAGTCGCGGATCGAAGAGCCTTCGCGCAGGAACTCGGGCTGGAAGCACAGATGGAAGTCCACGCCGTCCTTCTTGCCCGATTCGCGCTCGACGATCGGGCGCAGCACGTCTTCCACCGTGCCAGGCACCAGCGTCGAGCGGAACACCACCACATGCGGTGCGCTCTTGTGCGCCAGCGCGCGGCCCAGCTCTTCGGCCAGGCGCAGGATGGCGCCCTGGTCCTGGCTGCCGTTGGCGGCCGACGGCGTGCCGACGCAGACGAGCGAGATCTCGCTGTCCATCACCGCCTGCCGGGTATCGGTGGTGACGCTGACGCGGCCGCTCGCGGCGGCCTCGCGCATCAGGTCGACCATGCCCTCTTCCACCACTGGGGTCTTGCCGGCGGCGATGAGTTCGAGCTTGCTGCGGTCGATATCGACGCCGACGACCTGGTGGCCGTCGCGCGTCAGGCAGGCCAGCGATACCGCGCCCACGTAGCCCAGGCCGAATATGCTAATCTTCATGCGATGCTTTCTTGGGTCTGCGCCCGCCGCGCGGCAAAGGCGCCGCGGCAGCGCTGGATGATGCCGTCCAGACGCTGCATCGACCGCGGCCAAGCATGGTGGCTCAGCATGCGCTCGCGGCCGGCGGCGGCCAGGCGCTGCCGTTCCGCCGCATTTTCGACGATGCGCAGCACGGCGGCCGTGATGTCCTGGGCACTGTCGGCCACCAGGAAATGCTTTTCGGCTTCGGCGTCGACGCCGCCGGCCGCGGCGCGGCTGGTGACCACCGGCACGCCCATGGCCATGGCCTCCAGGATCTTGTTCTGCGTGCCGCGGGCGATGGCCAGCGGCGCCACCATCAGCGCCGAGCCGCGGATGTAGGGCCGCACATCGGGCACCGAGCCGGTGACGGTGACCCCGGGCAGGCTGCCCAGTTGCTGCATCGCGGGCGACGGGTCGGCGCCGACGATCAGCAGCTTCATGGCCGGCCGCCGCGCCTTCAACAGAGGCCAGGCTTCCTTGCAGAAGCGCGCCATGCATTCCTGGTTGGGGTAGTAGTCCATGCGGCCGATAAAACTGAGGGTGTCGGGGTCGTACGCGCCATCGCTGGGGCTGAAGAAGTCCGCGTCGACGCCGTTCGGAAACCAGTCGGTGGCCGCACCCGTGCCGTAGCCCTCCAGCGTCTCCCACTCGGCGCGCGTGGTGGCGGTGCACAGGTCGAAGCGCCCGGCCAGGCGCTTCTCGGCGCGCAGCATCTTGTGGCCTTCGAGCGTATAGCCCAGCGATAGCGGGAACGGCTTGTAGTGCGCGTATTCCAGCCACTTCTGCGAATCCATATCGCCGAAGTCGAGGATCTTGGGCACGTCGGTGAGATGCGCCACGTAAGGCGCCACCGACGAGCAATGTACGAAAATCAAGTCCCAGCGCTGCGCGACCAGCAGGTGGCGCACCTTGGCGGCCAGCTCGGGGCTGTAGAAATAACCCATCGATGATGGCGTGTCCAGCGGCAGGCGCACGATCATGCGCGCGAACTGCAGCGGCTCGTGAACGCGGCCCATCTCGAAAGCCGTGCAGTGCGGCGCGATCCCGGCGCCCTCTTCGGCCTCGGCCGCCGAACGCGCCAGCGAACAGACCGTGACGCTGTGGCCGGCCTCGTGCAGGTGCCGGATCATATTGAAGGGCCGGATCTTGCCGCCCCGCTTGGGCGGGAACGGGAAGCGGTGGCAGAAGTACAGGATGCGCATTCGCGAAAATCGGGCCGGCGTGATGTCAGCGCTTGACCAGCTGAATCACCGTATAGGAAACGAAGTACTCGCCCAAGAAGGGCAGAGACATCAGCATGCGTCCCAGAGCCCGTCGAGGTGCAGCGCCGCCGAATGATCGGGTCTCCAGACGCTCGACCCCCAAGCCTGCCTCTTGAACAAGCGAACGGAACGTGCGGATGTTTAGCTCATTGACATAGCCCTGCTCCTTGAAGGAGGACCACTGCCGCCACTTGTTCGGCTTCTTGTTGCCATTCGCATCGAGATCCCAGTGCCTGGGAACGAACTCCGGGAGGTCATACATGCGCTCGGCGACCCGGAACATGGCCCGCTCACCAAAGATCACATGGGCCCATGGAATCGGGATCAATGACTCCATGTGTGGACCCCAGGGCCCCTTGAACGGAAACCACTCCAGCAGGCATCTACCGCCAGGCCGAAGCACCCTTTGCCACTCCCGCAGTATCGGCAGCGGCGCCATCACATGCTCCAGGCAATCGAACGCCACCACGACATCCGCCGATGCATCTGGCAACGGCATGCCGTCGACAGTTCCCTGGACAAAGTCGACGTGCACCGAGGGCGGCAGGCTGCTGCGCGCCAACGCTTCCTTGGCACGCTCCAATGCGCCGCGCTCGAGATCCACGCCAACAACACTTCTGGGTGACTTCTCTGCGGCAAGGAAGAGGCTGAGCGGGCCGTCGCCGCAACCAAAATCCAAGACATCCTTACCCTGGACCGCCGTGTCTGCAAACGAGCTCCAGCTCGCAGAAAGCGATTGTCGACGCCAATCCTGGTAGGCCCCGTAGTCAATGGTGCGCCGCGCGGGAGCAGGCAAGCGCCAGCGGGAAAGAGCGAACAGTAGCGAAGCACGCAAGTTCATCCGGGATCTCCAGTGCTCGCTAGGCCAGTGCGGATTGAGCATGCATGCGCGACCGCGGGATCGCTAGCGACCGGAGCTCCGCCGCCACGTCGTCCGGCGCGCGGCGATCCAGATAGACGCGGCTCCAGACCTCCAAGTTCAGCAGCGCCAGCATTGCGTCCGTGCCGTCGCTGCGGTTGGCCTCGTGGTCGGCCACCAGCGCCGACACGGCCTCGGCGCGGAACAGCCCACGCCGCCCGACCACCGCCGGCGACAGCAGTTCGCGCACGACGGCGTGCAGTTCCTTCTTGAGCCAGGCGCCCATCGGCGTGCCGAAGCCGCGCTTGGCGCGATGCAGGATGTCGTCGGGCAGCGCCGGCGCGAGCGCGGCCTTCATCAGGTGCTTGAGCTGGCCGCCCTTGACCTTCAACTCGCCGGGGATCGACGCCGCCAGCTCGACCAGGCCGTGGTCGAGCAGCGGCACGCGGCATTCCAGGCTTACGGCCATGCTCATCTTGTCGGTGAGCAACAGCAGATCGTCGGGCAGCTGGGTCTCGGCATCGACCGCGAACATGCGGTTGAGCTCGTCGTCGCTGCCGGCGGCGGCAAAGGCCGCGGCCAGGCGGTCTTCGGCGGGCGACGGCGCCGCCAGTATCAGACCCGCGACCGTATCGCGTGCCAGCACCTGCAGGTAGCTGCGGTAGCGTTCGTCGGCATCCATTTCGGCGCTGGCGACAAAACCCTTGGCCAGCCGGGCCACGTTCAGCCACTTGCGGTGCCGGTCGGCCGGCAGCCGCGACGCGGTGGCGCTGGCGACGCGGCGCGCCCACCCGGGCAGGGCATTGAATCGCTGCGCGTAGCGGCCACCGAGGTAGCGTCGATAGCCCCCGAAGAGTTCGTCGCCGCCGACGCCCGAGAGAATCACCTTGACGTCGTGGCGCGCGAACTCGCTCACGAGGTAGGTCGTGATGAAGGCCGAGTCGGCGATCGGTTCGTCCATGTGCCACAGCAGCTTGGGCAGCAGGCCGACGACGTCGGGCTTGACGACGATCTCGTGGTGCTCGGTCTTGAACAGGTCGGCCACGCGGCGCGCGTAGGGCAGTTCGTTGTAGAGCTGCTCGGCGGCGCCACCCTCGAAGCCGATGGCATAGGTGCGAATCGGCCGGTCGCTGTGGCGTGCCATGGCGGCCACCACGGCGCTGCTGTCCACGCCGCCCGACAGAAACGCGCCGATCGGCACGTCGCTCACCATCTGCATGCGCACCGAGCGGTCGATGCCGTCGCGGATGCGCTCCACCCATTCGGCCTCGGTGGTCTGGCGATCGACGGCGGCAGGCATGCGCCACCAGCGCCACTGCCGGACCTGCCCGCTTTCCACCGCCAGCAGCGTGGCCGGCGGTAGCTTGCGCATGCCCTGGAAGATGGACAACGGTGCCGGCACGTAGCCCAGGTGCAGGTAGTCGGCCAGCGCATCCCGGTTCAGTTCAGTCCGCACGCCGGGCAGCTGCAGCAAGGCCTTGGCCTCGGTGGCGAACGCCAGGCGCCGGCCGTCCTGCAGCACGTACAGCGGCTTGACGCCCAGCCGGTCGCGGCCGATCAAGAGCCGGCGGCGGCGCGCGTCCCACAGCGCGAAATCGAACATGCCGTTCAGGCGCAGCACCACGTCGTCGCCCCAGGCGGCATAGCCGTGCAGCAGCACCTCGCTGT
>CAYUPF010000101.1:0-14416 GCA_964446545.1 uncultured Rubrivivax sp. | reverse complement strand
TGGTGGGCCCTGAAGGATTCGAACCTTCGACCAACGGATTAAGAGTCCGCTGCTCTACCAACTGAGCTAAGGACCCGCTCGATGAATCGAGTGGTGGGTTGTGCAGGATTCGAACCTGCGACCAACGGATTAAAAGTCCGCTGCTCTACCGACTGAGCTAACAACCCGTCCGTAGAGGCGCGCATTATAGCCAGGCCCGTCAGCCCCCGGCCGCGGGCAGCGACAGCAGTTGCGTGATCGCCTCGCCGGCCGCGGCCATGCCGAAGCTGGCGGTGACGGTGACGCTGGAACCATAACCGTGGCAGTTGAGCGTGCCGTCGCTGTCGCAAGCCTCGGCCGGCTGGCTGATCGGCTCGCGTGAAAACACACAACGCAGCCCGATGCACCCCTGCCGCGCCGCACCGTGTTCGCGGCGCAGCCGCTGGCGCAACGACGCCAGCAGCGGGTCGTGCGTGACGGCGGCCAGGTCGTCGACGTCGATCCGCTGCGCCAGGCGCTTGCCGCCGGCCGCGCCCACGCTGACAAAGGGCCGCGTGTGGGCCAGCGCCCACGCCGCCATCGCAGCCTTGGCGCGCATCTGGTCGCAGGCGTCGATGAGCACGTCCACCGGCTGTGGCAGCAGCGCCGGCCAGTTGTGTTCGTCGACGAACTCTTCCACCCCGAACACTTCGCAGCCAGGGTGGATGTCGGCGATGCGTTCGCGCAGCGCCAGCACCTTGGCCTGGCCCAGCGTGTGGCCCAGCGCCTGCACCTGGCGGTTGATGTTGCTTTCGGCGACGTGGTCCAGGTCCACCAGCACCAGTGTGGTCACACCGCTGCGCGCCAGCGCCTCGGCAGCCCAGGAACCGACGCCGCCCACGCCGACCACGGCCACGCGCGCGGCACGCAGCCGCGCATAGCCGGCATCGCCGTACAGGCGGCGCAGCGCGCCGAAGCGGCGCTCCATGTCGGCCTGCAGCGCTGCCGGCGCCGTCAAAGGCTGCGCTCCACGCGCCAGGTCTGGTAGCGCACACCGAGCACACCGCCGGCGAGGATGCCGCCCAGCGCCAGAAGACTGCCCAGCGCCAGGGTGCTGACACCGCTCAGGCCCTGGCCGATGGTGCAGCCCATCGCGCAGACGCCGCCCACGCCCATCAGTACCGCGCCGACGATGTGGTTGGCCGTGTCCTCGGCGCCGGCAAAACCTTCCCAGCGGAAGCTGCCGCCGGCCAGCGCCACCGCCGCCGAGCCCAGCACCACGCCGAACACGCTGACGATGCCCAGCGTGAGCACGCGGCTGGTGTCGCTGAACAGGATGAGCCAGTCCAGCGTGAAGGCCACCGGCGCGACGAAGCTCAGGCTTTCCATGCGCCGCGAGTTGGTGGCCAGGAAGCTGGCTTCCAGCGTGGCCGGATGCTCGGCGACGAAGCCCAGCCGCCCCGACACCCACCACACGCCGACGATGATGGCGCCGATGCCCAGGCCGGCCAGCAGCACCTCGGCACCGCGTCCCTCGGGGCGCGACAGTCCCCAGGCCAGCAGCGCCAGGCCGAGGCCGCCGCCGAGCCACAGCGCCAGCGTCTGGCGCGACGCACCGGTGGCATGCGCCAGCAGCGAGGGCAGATCCTGCCCGGCGGGCAATGCGATGGCCGCGGCATCCAGCGTGGCCACGCGCGCCACGGCGACCACACCGCGTATCGTGGCGTAGGCGGCGATGGCCAGCACGAGCAGCACCACCAGCGACTTGAGGTTGCCGCCGCCCACGCGCACCAGCGTCTTGCTGCCGCAGCCCGAGGCCAGCACCATGCCCACGCCGAAGAGCAGCCCGCCGACGATGTTGGACAGCCACAGCAGGCGGGGGCCGGCGTAGATGCTGCTGGCGGCTTCCACCCAGCCGGCGGCGACCATGGCGTTGAAACCGATCATGGCCACGCCGATGGCCATGACCCACATGCGCATGCGCGTCCAGTCGCCGATGTTGACGATGTCGGCCACCGCACCCATGGTGCAGAAGTGCGTGCGCTGCGCGATGGCGCCGAAGGCCACCGCCAGGCCGAAGGCGGCCCACAGCACCGTGGCCGTCAGGCCGGGCAGATCGGATTCCTGCATACGGGCAAGCGGCCGGAACCTAGCCGACGCGCGCCGCACCGGCACCGCTGCGTCGCAGTCGAGCAAGCCGCCGCGGAACCGGCCTTGCCGGGCCGCTGGCGGGGCCCCTGGGGGGGCTGAGCGGCGACGTGGGACAGTCCCTGCGGACTGTCGCACGCCCCCCAAGAAGGGTTGCCGGCATGCTTGCCGGTAGCCGGGCCGAAGGCGCTACGGGGGGAGTCACTTCAGCGCCGCAAGGCGTTCCTTGCCCGCCACTGCCGCTTCGGACTTGGGGTAGGTCTTGATCAGTTCGTCCAGCGTCTTGCGCGCGCCGGGCTTGTCCTTCATCTCGGCCTGGCTGTTGGCGATGGCCAACATGGCCTCGCTGGCACGCTCGCTGTCGGGCGCCTTGGCCAGGAACATGCGGAAAGCATTGATGGCTTCCTTGTAGTCGCGCTTGCCGTACAGCGCGTTGCCCTGCCAGTAGCGCGCCGACGCTGCGTAGCCGCTGGCCGGCCAGCGCGCCAGGAAGGCGGCGAAGGCCTGGCTGGCCTTGTCGAAGTCGCCACTGCGCAGCACAGCGATGGCCTCGTCGTACTGGCGCTTTTCTTCAGGGTCGACACTGATTTCACGGCCCTCGTGCGACACCTTCTGCGGCTCGACCTTGCGCAGCCGCTCGTCCACCGCCTGGCCCAGGTCGCGCTGCTTGCGCTGCAGTTCGGACACGTCGCGCGCCAGCTGCTCGTTGCTGCCGCGCAGCCTGGCCATCTCGGCGCGCGCGGCCTCGAGCTGGCTGTTCATGTCGAGCAGGTTGCGGCGCAGCGCCTGCAGTTGTTCGCTCTGCTCGGCATAACGTGCCTTGGCCTGCTCTTCGCTTTGTGCCAGCCGCGAGCGCAGGTCGAGGATGGCCTTGCGCGCATCGTCGTCGGCGAACAGCTGCGCCTGCGCCGCGCCGGCCGCCAACACCAGGCACCCCGCCGCAACGGCTGCGCGCATCTCACCTGTCCTTCAGTTCGACGCGGCGGTTCTTGGCCCAGGCGGCCTCGTCGCTGCCGGGCACGGCGGGCTTTTCCTCGCCGAAGCTCACGGCCTCGAGCTGCACGTCCTGCACGCCCAGCAGCACCATCGAGCGCAACACCGCATCGGCGCGCTTCTGGCCCAGCGCCAGGTTGTATTCACGCCCACCGCGTTCGTCGGTGTGGCCTTCCAGCATCATGCGCTTGCCGCGGTTGGCGCTGAGCACCTTGGCATGGGCCTCGAGCATGGGCCGGTATTCGTCCTTGACGACGAAGCTGTCGAAGTCGAACAAAACAATACGCTGCGCCAGCAGTCCGGTGGCAGCACCGGCGTCGCCCTGCTTCGACAGGTCCACCGTGGCCACGCTGGACTGCGCAGTGCCGCTGCCGCTGCCGCCGGCACCGCCGGCGGTGCTGCTGCCGTCGGCCGGTACGTTGCGGCTTTCCACCGGGGTCTCGTCCAGCTTGGTCGTGCTGCAACCGGCGAACAAGGCGCCCAGGGCCACGGCCAGGACGGCGCTGCTGAGGGTGCGTCGGGTGTTGTGCATCGTGCTTCTCCGGTGAGGGAAATGGTCAGCGGCCGAACGGGCCCCAGGCGGGCTCGCGCATGTCGGCGCCGGTGGTGAGCAATCGACTCTTGATCTTGCCGTCGAGTGTGGTGGTCATCAGCACGTCGCGGCCACCAGCGCGGCTGGTGTAGACCAGCAGCCGGCCATTGGGCGCGAAGCTGGGGCTCTCGTCGTCGTTGGTGTCGGTGATCGCGGTGGGCGTGCCGCCGGACAGATCCTGCACCATCACCTTGAAGGCCGAGCCCTGGCGCGTGATGTAGGCCAGCGTACGCCCGTCGGCGCTGAGGGCCGGGCTGATGTTGTAGCTGCCGCTGAAGCTGACGCGTTCGGCGCTGCCGCCACCGGCCGGCATGCGATAGATCTGCGGTCCGCCGCCGCGGTCGCTGACGAAGTAGATCTGCCGCCCGTCGGGCGTGAACACCGGCTCCGTGTCGATGGCCTGGCTGTTGGTGATGCGTCGTGGCGTGCCGCCGTCGCGCGACATCAGGTACAGCTGCGCCACCGCGTCGCGCGACAGCGTCAGCGCCAGCTCGCGCCCGTCGGGCGACCAGGCCGGCGCGCTGTTCGAGCCGCGGAAGTTGGCGAGCATGCGGCGCTGGCCGGAGCTGACGTCCTGCAGCCAGACCACGGCCTTCTGGCTTTCGAAGGACACGTAGGCCAGCTCCTTGCCGTTGGGCGCCCAGGCCGGCGAGATGATCGGGTCCGGGCTGGCCAATGCAAGCTGGCCGCCTTCGCCGTCGGCATCGGTGACGTGCAGCTGATAGCGGCTGCCGGCGCGCGTGACGTAGGCGATGCGCGTGGAGAACACGCCGCGTTCGCCGGTGAGGTTCTGGTAGATCGAATCGGCGATGCGGTGCGCGGCCAGCCGCATGTCGGCCGGCAGCGCGGCATGGCTCTGGCCCACCAGTTCCTCGCCCTTGACCAGGTCCCACAGCTTGAAGCGCACGTCGTAGCGGCCGTCGGCCAGGCGCGACACCGAGCCCACGGCCAGCGCGTCGGCGCCGCGGCCGCGCCATTCGGCCACGGTGATGCGGCTGTTCTCGTCGAAACTGCCGCCGGCGTCGACGATGCGGAAGTAACCGCTGCGCTGCAGGTCGGCGCGCACGATGGCGGCCACCGGCACCGGCGCACTGGCCTCGTCGCGGAAAGTGGCGATGGCCACCGGGATCTGGTTGCCACCGATGCCGGTGATCTCGACGCGGAACTGTGCGGCGGCCGGCGCGGCAGCCGCGGCGGCGAGCGCGCCGATGAAACGGCGGCGTGGCCAGGGCGGGTTCGGGAAGGCGGGAGGCGTGCTTCGGATCACTGAGTGGACGGGTGGTTGTTCGTCGACGGCCGTGTGAGGCCCTGCATAGAGCCGGGCGGCGGGGTGACAGTTCCCTCGGACCTCGTTACGAGCCGTTGAACCCCGATTGTAGGCAAGGCGGCGGCCGACCCCGGCGCGAACGCGATAATCGCACCGGCCCGAGCTGCGCGATGTGCGCCGCGCCCTTCTCTCCCATGCCCACGTTGTCGCAGCGAATCGCCAAGCTCAGACCGTACTTCAAGTCCGGCAAGCGCGGTATCGTGGTCGCGATCGTGGCCTCGCTGATCGCGGCGCTGACCGAGCCGGTGCTGCCGGCGCTGATGAAGCCGCTGCTGGACAGCGGTTTCGGCCAGACCGATATCGCGCTGTGGCTGGTGCCGACGGTCATCATCGGCCTGTTCGTGCTGCGCAGCGCGACCAGCTTCACGGCCCAGTACGCGCTGGCATGGACCGCCAACGAAGGCGTGCTGAACCTGCGCCGGGCGATGTTCGAACGCATCCTGGACGCGCACCCTTCGCTGTTCACGCGGCATTCGGCCAGCAAGCTGACCAACATTTTGGTCTACGAGGTGCAGCAAGGCGCCCAGCTGCTGGTCAACGCGCTGCTGGCGCTGGTACGCGAGAGCCTGACGCTGACCGCGCTGCTGGCCTACCTGATCTGGCTGAACTGGAAGCTCACGCTCTTCGTCGGCGTGATGTTCCCGCTGGTGGCGGTGGCGGTGCGCGTCATCAGCAAACGCATCCGGCGCATCACGCTGGCCAGCCAGAAGGCCACCGACGAGCTGGCCTACGTGATCGAGGAGAACGTGCTCGCCTGGCGCATCGTGCGGCTGCACGACGCGGCGCCGCACCAGACCGAGCGCTTCGTCAAGCAGAGCAACCTGCTGCGCCGACTGGTGATGAAGGCGGTGGCGGCCGCGGCGATGATGACGCCGGTGACACACACACTGACCGCCTGCGCCATCTCGGGCGTGATCGTGGTCGCGCTGTGGCAAAGCCGCACCGGCGCCACCACGATCGGCGGTTTCGCCTCGTTCATCACCGCCATGCTGATGCTGCTGGCGCCGATCAAGAAGCTGTCCGACGTGACCGGACAGATCACGCGCGGCATGGCCGCATTCGAGCGCGGCATCGCGCTCATCGACGACAGCCCACACGAGCCCTGCGGCCAGCATGTCGCGGACGCGGTGCGCGGCGAGATCGAACTGCGCGACGTCAGCGTGCGCTACCGCGACGACCAGGCCCCGGCGCTGGACCGGCTGAACCTGCGCGTGCACCACGGCGAGACGGTGGCGCTGGTCGGGCCGTCGGGCGCGGGCAAGTCCACGCTGGTGCACCTGCTGCCGCGCTTCGTCGACCCCAGCGCCGGCCAGGTGCTGCTCGATGGCGTGCCGCTGGTCGAATGGGACGTGCTCGCGCTGCGCCGCCAGTTTGCGCTGGTCAGCCAGGACGTGGTGCTGTTCAACGACAGCGTGGCGATGAACGTGGCGCTGGGCCCCGAGGTCGACCGCGAACGCGTGCGCGCGGCGCTGCGCAGCGCCAACCTGCTGGACTTTGCCGACGGCCTGCCGCAGGGTCTGGACACGCTGATCGGCCACAACGGCAACCAGCTGTCGGGCGGCCAGCGCCAGCGCCTGGCGATCGCACGCGCGATCTACAAGGACGCGCCGATCCTGATCCTGGACGAGGCCACCTCGGCGCTGGACAGCGAGTCGGAGCGCGCGGTGCAGGGCGCGCTGGACCGGCTGATGAAGGGCCGCACCACGCTGGTCATCGCGCACCGGCTGTCGACCATCGAACACGCCGACCGCGTGGTGGCGATGGACGCCGGCCGCGTGGTCGAACAGGGCACGCATGCGCAGCTGCTGGCCCACGGCGGCCTGTACGCCCGGCTGCACGCGATGCAGTTCGGCACCAAGACCCAAGGAGAACCCGCATGACCGCCCCCATCAGCCGCTACCCGGTGCCCGAACTGAAGGACCTGCCCGAGGACCTGCGCACGCGCATCCTCGAAGTGCAGGAAAAGGCCGGCTTCGTGCCCAACGTCTTCCTGGTGCTGGCGCACCGCCCGGCCGAGTGGCGCGCCTTCATGGCCTACCACGACGCGCTGCTGCTGAAGGAGACCGGTCGCTTAAGCAAGGGCGAGCGCGAGATGATCATCGTCGCCAGCTCGGCTGCCAACCAGTGCCTGTACTGCGTGGTCGCGCACGGCGCGATCCTGCGCGTGTACGAGAAGAAGCCGCTGATCGCCGACCAGCTGGCCACCAACTACCGCAAGGCCGACATCACGCCGCGCCAGCGCGCGATGCTGGACTTTGCGATGAAAGTCTGCACGGACTCGGCGGCGATCGAGGAAGCCGACTTCGAAGCGCTGCGCGCGCACGGCTTCGACGACGAGGACATCTGGGACATCGGCGCCATCACCGCCTTCTTCGGCCTGAGCAACCGCATGGCCAACCTCAGCGGCATGCGGCCGAACGATCAGTTCTACCTGATGGGCCGCGTGCCGCGCGAGAAGAAGTAGTTCAGGTCTTGTAGCTCGGGTCCATGCGCTCGCACTTGCGCAGCAGCGCGGGCCAGGCCAGCGACGCGCCCATGCCGGCGGTGGCCGTCTTCATCACCGTCGACAGGCCCTGCAGGATGGCGGGGTCGACATGCACCAGTTCACCGCCGGCCTGCGCATCGATCTGGATGCGGCAGGTGTTCTCGAAGGTGTACATGTGCAGGAAGGCGTCGGCGATGCTGCGGCCCACCGTCAGCAGCCCGTGGTTGCGCAGCATCAGGTAGTTGGCGGTTCCCAGGTCGGCCTGCAGGCGCGGCTTCTCGTCGTCGCGCAGCGCCACGCCTTCGTAGGCGTGGTAGGCCAGCGAGGCCAGCACGAAGGTGCTCTGCTGGCTGATCGGCAGCACGCCGCACTTCTGAGCGCTGACGGCGACGCCGGCACGCGAATGCGTGTGCAGCACGCAGCCGGCGTCCTCGCGCACCTGGTGGATGGCGCTGTGGATGACGAAACCTGCCGGGTTGACCGGGAACGGCGTGTCGTGCAGCTTGTTGCAGTGCTGATCGACCTTGACCAGCGACGAGGCCGTGATCTCGTCGAACATCAGCCCGTAGGGGTTGATCAGGAAATGGTGCTCCGGCCCGGGGATGCGCGCGCTGACGTGGGTGAACACCAGGTCGCTCCAGCCGTAGGCCGCCACCAGCCGGTAGCAGGCGGCGAGATCACAGCGCAGCTGCCATTCTTCGGCGCTGACGACTTCCTTGAGCGAGGCGATGTGCATGGCGGTCTCCTCCGGCCGACTATGTCCAGCCTGCAAGTGTAGGTCGCTTGCCGGACCGCAGGGCTCAGAGCAGGCCGAGGCCGGCTGGCAGTGGCGCAGATCTATGGCAGGCTGCGCCGGGGTTGCCCCCCCTGATCGTCGATGCTGGATCGATCCACTGTGTTGCCGCGGGCCGCTGGCGAGTCCTGGAATCGGATTTGGAGGGGGAAGCCCCAGCGACCCCCAGTGATCAGTCCGAGACCGAAGGCGTCGTTCTTCGATACACCCGCCCTGCGGGCCACCGCCGCAGTACAGTTGAGCCTCGTCCAGGGCCCGCCAGCGAGCGGGCCCTGCCCTTTGCGGGAGCCGTGATTCCGCAGCCTGGACGTTCATTCATTCCGAGGAGCCGCAATGGCCGTCGAACCCGCCAAGCCCGGCCTCGTGACGGCCGCCGTGCTGATCATCGGCAACGAGATCCTGTCCGGCCGCACCCAGGACACGAATCTGGCCTACCTGGCCAGGAAGCTCAACGAGTACGGCATCCAGATCCACGAGGCACGTGTCGTTGCCGACATCGAACGCGACATCGTCGAGGCCGTGAACGCGCTGCGCTCGCGTTACGACTATGTCTTCACCACCGGCGGGATCGGCCCGACGCACGACGACATCACCGCCGATTGCATCGCTGCCGCCTTCGGGGTCGATCTGGTGGTGTCGCCGGAGATCGCTGCCCTCATCGAGCGACGGCCGGCGCCGCCCGAGATCATGGTGGCGCGCATGCGCATGGCACGCATTCCACGCGGCAGCGGCCTGATCGACAACCCGCTCGGGCCGCCGGGCTTTTTCATCGGCAACGTCTACGTGATGGCCGGCATCCCGCGGGTGATGCAGCAGATGGTCGACTCGCTGGCGGGCAAGCTGCGGCGCGGTGCGACCATGCGCTCGCGCAGCGTCACCGCCTACCTCACCGAGAGTCAGGTCGCCAGGCGCCTGAGTCGGATCCAGGACGAGTACCCGCATATCGACCTCGGCAGCTATCCGTTCCATCGCGAGCAGCGGTACGGCACCACGCTGGTCATGCGCGGAACCGATGAGGCCGGGCTGGACGCCATGCTCGATGCCGTCTTACGCATGATCACCGAACTCGGCGCGGAGCCGGTGGACGTTCAGAAAGGATGAGCGAAGCCTGAACATCGCAGACCAGGAGGCGGGTCGGCTCGCGGCGCTTCACATCCGTGGGTCTCAGGCGATGTCGGCCGGACGCGCCAGATCGCGCAGCTGCCGGCTCAGGGCACCGAAGCGGCGCCGATACTGCGCCGGCGTCAGCGCTGCCTTGCGCTTGAACAGCCGCCCGAAGAAGCTGCTGTCCTGGTAGCCCACTTCCTGTGCGATGGCCTCCACCGGCAGCTCGCTGGCCTCCAGCAGCTGCTTGGCTTCTTCCAGGCGCAGCGTGTGCACGTAGTCCAGCGGGCTCATCGCCGTGGCCTGCCGGAAGCGGCGCTTGAAGGTACGCTCGGGCAGGCCCGACAGTGCCACCATCTGCGTCACCGGCGCCTCGCTGCGGTAGTTGGAGGCCGCCCACAGCTGGCAGCGCGCGACCAGCGCGTCGGCCGCACGCCCGCCGCGCGTCAGCGAGGCATAGGCCAGCGGGCTGGCCTGGTTCATGTCGAGCAGGTTGATGCGTGCCACCTGCATCGCATCTTCGGGCGAGGCAAAACGCGCGATCAGCGCCAGCACCAGCATGTGCCAGGACACGCCGCTGCCCGCCATGACGATGCGCGCGTCGGGCCCGGCCAGCACCAGTCCGCGCTCGGCATGCCAGCGCGTGCGCGGGTGTTCGCGCGCCAGGCGCTCGCAATAGGCCCAGTGCGAGGTGGCGTCGCAGTCGTCCAGCAGCCCGGTGCGCGCCAGCAGCAACGCGCCCGAACAGGCCGACGCCAGCGTGGCGCCGCCCTGCCAGGCGCCGCGCAGCCAGGCGACCTCGGCCTCGTAGGCCGGGGCCGGGGCGTCGGGCGCAATCATCAGGTCGGTGATGCATGCCACGTCGGGCTGCTTGCAGTCGGCAAAACTTGCATCCGGCGTGACGCGCACACCGTTGCCGGCGACGAAGGGCTGGCCATCCGCGCTGACCACGCAGGGCCGCAAGGGTGAACTGGCCGGCGCCCTGCCATGCAGCATCTGCCAGTCGCGGCGTGTGCTGGCCAACGTGTCGTAGAAGCCATAGAGCGTGGCGGCACTGACCTCGGGGGTCGCCAACAGCGCTACGGTGACTGGACGGTTCAGCTCGGGCATGGCAGTTTCGACCGGGTTCTTGCACGAATGACTTTAGCGCCCGACGGCTTGCGGCGCGAGACTGAGCGCACTGTCACACCCGTTGAAGGAGCAATGCGATGAACCTGATCGATGCCACCGGCCACCGCGTGTCCGGCGCCACCCTGAAGAGCCTGGATCTGTACGAACAGGCGGCGAGGGAACTGCTGTGCATGGTCGACGACCCGGTTGCCACCGTCGACCGGGCGCTGGCGCTGAGCCCGGAGATGACCATGGCGCATGTGCTGAAGGCTTGGCTGCAGCTGCTGGGCACCGAGCCCGCCGGCAACGCGGTGGCCATCGCCTGCTGCGACGCCGCCGAACGGCTGGAAGCCGATGCGCGCGAGCGCGCCCAACTCGAGGCCGCGCGCGCGCTGGCCCATGGCCGCTGGGCCGAGGCCGGGCTGCGGCTCGAGGACCTGAGCGCGCGCTACCCGCGCGACCTGCTGGCGCTGCAGGTCGGCCACCAGATCGACTTCTTCCGCGGCGATTCGCGCATGCTGCGCGACCGCATCGCGCGCGCGCTGCCGGCCTGGGATCCGGGCGTGCCGGGCTGGCACGCCGTGCTGGGCATGCACGCCTTCGGCCTGGAGGAGACGGGCGACTACGCGGCTGCCGAGGCGCAGGGCCGGCGCAGCGTCGAGCTGGAGCCGCGCGACAGCTGGGGCTGGCATGCGGTGGCGCACGTGCACGAGATGCGCAACGCGCCGCGCGAGGGCATCGCCTGGATGGAGCCGACGCGCGCCACCTGGTCCAAGGGCAGCTTCCTGGGCACGCACAACACCTGGCACCTGGCGCTGTACCACCTGGAGCTGGACCAGCACGACGAGGTGCTGCGCCTGTACGACGAGGCCATCGGCGGCACCGGCTCGTCGGTGGTGATGGACCTGATCGATGCCAGCGCGATGCTGTGGCGGCTGCACCTGCGCGGTGTGGCGCTGGGCGAGCGCTTCAATGCGCTGGCCACGCGCTGGGCCGCGGTCGGTGGCGCCGGGTCCTATGCCTTCAACGACCTGCACGCGATGATGGCCTTCGTCGGTGCGGGCCGCACCGAGCTGCAGCAGCCGCTGCTCGACGCGCAGCGCGCGGCGCTCGACAGCGAGGTCGACAACGCCGCCTTCACGCGCCAGGTCGGCCATGCCGCCACTCTCGCCGTTCAGGCCTTCGGCAACGGCGACTACGGCCGCGCCGCGGCGCTGCTGCGCGGCATTCGAAGCGGTGCCCACCGTTTCGGCGGCAGCCATGCGCAGCGTGACCTGATCGACCTGAGCCTGCTCGAAGCGGCCGCACGCAGTAGCGACAAGCCGTTGGCCGCGGCGCTGAGCGCGGAGCGCCTGGCGATGCGGCCGCGCAGCCCGCTGGCGCAGCGCATGGCGGTGCGCTGCCGCGTGCAGGGCTGATGCCGGCGGGCGCACCGCCAACAATTGCCGCCGACGCAAGGCCCGTTGTGCCTACCATGCGACTTCGCCATCGTCTCGCAGCCGCATGCACCACCGACCGCGCACCGCCCTCACCCGCAGCCTGCTCGCGGCCAGCCTGGTGCTGCTGGCCGGCTGTGGTGCCGAGGTGGCCGGCGGCGCAGCCGCCGTCGGCGGCCTGCAGGCGCAGCAGCTGCAGCAGGCACGACGGCAGCAGGCCCAGGTGGTGGACGGTCTGAAAGCGGCCCAGGCTGCCGGCATGGCCCGCGCGGCCAGCGCCGGCGACTAGGCAAGGCCCGCCTCGACGAGGCGTCACCGCAGCGTGCGATCAGCTGCTTTCGATGTCCAGCGAGCGGGCCACGGCCTCGTACGCGCGGCGCCGCACCGCATCGTCGATGGTGCTGGCCGGGCGGTAGGGCCGGCTGCGCTGCGGCCGCACGCTGGCGACCTGTACCAGCTGTGGCAGCACGTGTTGCTCGCTCGGCGTGCTCGTCTCGAACAGGCTGGTCGGCGGGCGCAGCGGCTGCTCGGGGGACAGCGCGGTGCGCGGCAGCAGCACCAGCGCCACCAGCGCGACGTTGGCCAGCGCCATCAATGCCGGTGCCGCGCGCCGCGGTGCGGCGATGGCAACGGCGACAGGGGCCACCGGCGCCAGATCGCTGAAACCGAGCTTGTGCGCGCCGCGCGTCAGCGCGTGCGGTGGCTGGCGTTCTTCGGGCACCGCCAGCAGCCCGGCGCGGCGCAGCGCCCGACCCGGCGCGGTACCCCCGCTCCAGACCACGAAGGGCACGGCCAGCAGCAGCGGCAGCAGCAGTGGCGCCAGGTAGGCGGCCTGCGAAGGCTGTCCGTGCAGCGCCAGCATCAGCAAGGCCAGGCCCAGCGCGGGCAGCGCCAGCGTGCCCACGCGCGACATCGCATCGCGCCAGGCCACGGCGGCGGCCTCGCGTGCCGGCGACTTCCAGTCCAGGCGCAGCCCGGTCAGCGCGCCCAGCACGAAGACGCTGTGCGCCAGCATGCGCAGCGGCGCCTGCAGCACCGACAGCAGCAGCTCGAGCAGCGCGCTGCCCCACAGCCGCAGGCTGCCACCGAATTCGGCCTGCTCGCCGCGCAGCAGCACCGCCAGCACGCCCAGCAGCCGCGGCAGGAACAGCAGCACCAGCGTCAGCAGCCACAGCCCCGGGCTGCTGGCGCTGAAGGCACCGAACCACAGGCCCAGCACGACGAAGCCCAACCACAATGGCGCCACCAGATAGGACAGCGCGCCGGTGGCGAGCATCACGCGGTGTGCCGGCCGCCAGCCGGGTTCGGCCAACAGTCGCGCGTTCTGCAGGTTGCCTTGGCACCAGCGGCGGTCGCGCTGCAGTTCCTCCAGCAGGTTGGCCGGATGCTGCTCCCAGCTGCCGCCCAGCTGCGGCGCGAGCCAGACCTCCCAGCCAGCGCGGCGCATCAGCGCGGCCTCGACGAAGTCGTGCGACAGGATCTCGCCGGACAGCCCGCCGCGCCCCGGCAGCAGCCCCAGCCCGCAGTGGCGCATGAAGGGTTCGATGCGCAGGATGGCGTTGTGGCCCCAGTAGTGCGATTCGCCGAGCTGCCAATAGGCCATGCCCAGCGCGAACAGCCGCCCGGTGACGCGGTTGCCGAACTGCTGCAGCCGCGCGTGCACGGTGCCGTGGCCGAAGCCCTGCGGCAAGGTCTGCACCAGCCCGGCGCGCGGCTGCTGCTCCATCAGCCGCACCAGCGCCAGCAGCGTGTCGCCGTGCATGATGCTGTCGGCGTCCAGCACCACCATGTAGCGGTAGTTGCGGCCCCAGCGGCGGCAGAAGTCGGCGACGTTGCCGGCCTTGCGCCGCGTGCGCCGCCGCCGCCAGCGGTAGAAGATGCGCCCGCCCTCCTGCACCGGCGCGTCGCCGAGCATGTCGCGCAGGCGCAACCAGGCGCGCTGTTCGGCGGCACGCACCGCCGGGTCGGCACTGTCGGACAGGATGTAGATGTCGAACAGCGACAGCGCGCCGGTGGCCGCCAGCGACTCGCAGGTGGCGCGCAGCCCGGCGAAGACCGTGGCCACGTCCTCGTTGCAGATCGGCATGACGATGGCGGTGCGCGCCCGGCGGTCGATCGGGGCGTGCGCGTCGCGCAGCACCAGGCCGTGGCTATCGCCGCGATGCATCACCCAGGCGCCCATCAGCGCGGTGACGAAGCCGGCACCGACCCAGGCGAAGAGCAGCGTCGCCAGCAGCGCCTGCGCCCAGCCGCCGGCCGTCAGGCCCTGCGGCGCCGCCTGCCACTGCAGCAGCAGCGCGCTGCCGGCGAGCGCAGCCACCAGCGCCAGCAGCATGCGCCGGCGGCGCGTGGCGGCGGCCTGCCAGGGTGCATCCGGGACCGCGGGCGCGGGGAAGCGCATGCCCGGCCACAGCGCGAACAGCAAGCCGCGCCACAGGCCGAACCAGGGCTGCGCGGGCATCGGCGTGCG
>CAYUPF010000100.1:10042-14645 GCA_964446545.1 uncultured Rubrivivax sp. | reverse complement strand
GCGTGCCCGCTGCCGCCGATATCATGTCCGGTTGTCCATGACCGACCCCATGCCAGCCGAGCCGCCCACAGAAGCCCCTGCGATCCGCGTCCGCGGCGCACGCACGCACAACCTGAAGAACATCGACCTGGACATCCCGCGCCAGGCGCTGGTGGTGATCACCGGGCTGTCGGGCTCGGGCAAATCCAGCCTGGCCTTCGACACGCTGTATGCCGAAGGCCAGCGGCGTTACGTCGAGAGCCTGAGCGCCTATGCGCGGCAGTTCCTGCAGCTGATGGACAAGCCCGATGTCGATGTCATCGAAGGCCTGTCGCCGGCCATCAGCATCGAACAGAAGGCGACTTCGCACAACCCGCGCTCCACGGTGGGCACGATCACCGAGATCCACGACTACCTGCGCCTGCTCTATGCCCGCGCCGGCACGCCCTTCTGCCCGGACCACGGCCTGGCGCTGCAGGCGCAAAGCGTCAGCCAGATGGTCGACGCGGTGATGGCGCTGCCCGAAAGCACGCGGCTGATGGTGCTGGCCCCGGTGGCACGCGACCGCAAGGGCGAGTTCGTCGAGCTGTTCCAGGACATGCAGGCGCAGGGCTACGTGCGCTTTCGCATCGGCTCCAACGGCCAACCGGGCCAGGTGTTCGAGGCCGGCGAACTGCCGAAGCTGAAGAAGAACGAAAAGCACGACATCGACGTGGTGGTCGACCGGCTGCGCGTGATGCCCGGGCTGCAGCAGCGCCTGGCCGAGAGCTTCGAGACATCGCTGCGCATCGCCGACGGCCGCGCCATCGCGCTGGAGATGGACGGCCCCGAGCACCTGTTCTCCAGCAAGTTCGGCTGCCCGGTGTGCAGCTATTCGCTCAGCGAACTGGAGCCGCGGCTGTTCTCCTTCAACTCGCCGGTCGGCGCCTGTCCCAGCTGCGGCGGCCTGGGCCAGGTGACGGTGTTCGACGCGCAGCGCGTGGTGGCCTTTCCCAGCTTGAGCCTGGCCTCGGGTGCGGTCAAAGGCTGGGACCGGCGCAATGCCTACACCTTCTCGATGCTGGAAAGCGTGGCCAGGCACTACGGCTTCGACATCGACACGCCCTTCGAGGCGCTGCCGGCGCAGGCCCGGCAGGTGCTGCTGCACGGCTCGGGCGAGGAAGACCTCGTCTTCGTCTATGAAGCGCAAAGTGCCAAGGGCAAGGCGCGCTCGGTGAAACGCTCGCACCCCTTCGAGGGCATCCTGCCGAACCTGGAGCGGCGCTACCGCGAGACCGATTCGGCGGCGGTGCGCGAGGACCTGGCGCGCTACCAGGCGGCCAAGCCCTGCCCGGACTGCGGCGGCTCGCGGCTGCGGCGCGAGGCGCGCAACGTCTTCCTGCAGCAACGCGCGGACGAAGCGGGCGAGCCCATCTACCGCGTCGAGCACCAGACGCTGGCCGAATGCCTGGCCTACTTCGAAGGCCTGCAGCTGCAGGGCGCCAAGGCCGAAATCGCCGACAAGATCGTGCGCGAGATCCGCTCGCGGCTGAAGTTCCTGAACGACGTGGGCCTGAACTACCTGAGCCTGGACCGCAGCGCCGACACGCTGTCCGGCGGCGAGGCGCAGCGCATCCGCCTGGCCAGCCAGATCGGCAGCGGCCTGACCGGCGTGATGTACGTGCTGGACGAGCCGTCGATCGGCCTGCACCAGCGCGACAACGCACGGCTGATCGGCACGCTCAAGCGGCTGCGCGACCTGGGCAATTCGGTGCTGGTGGTGGAGCACGACGAGGACATGATCCTGGCCGCCGACCACGTGGTGGACATGGGCCTGGGCGCCGGTGTGCACGGCGGGCGGGTCATCGCGCAGGGCCGGCCGGCCGACATCACCGCGAATGCCGATTCGCTGACGGGCCGCTACCTGGCGCGGGTGTTGCGCATCGAACCGCCGCATGCGCGGGCGACGCTGGCCGGGCAGACCGACCCGCGCGTGCTGCGCATCGTCAACGCGTGCGGCAACAACCTGAAGCAGGTAACGGCCGAGATCCCGGTGGGCCTGTTCAGCTGCGTCACCGGCGTGTCCGGCTCGGGCAAGAGCACGCTGGTCAACGACACGCTCTACGCCGCGGTGGCGCGCAAGCTCTATGGCTCGCACGCCGAGCCGGCGCCGCACGACGACATCGAGGGCCTGGACGCCTTCGACAAGGTGATCAACGTCGACCAGAGCCCGATCGGCCGCACGCCGCGCAGCAACCCGGCCACCTACACGGGGCTGTTCACGCCGATGCGCGAGCTCTTCGCCGAGGTGCCCGCGGCGCGCGAGCGCGGCTACGGGCCCGGCCGCTTCAGTTTCAACGTCGCCGGCGGACGCTGCGAGGCCTGCCAGGGCGACGGCGTGATCAAGGTGGAGATGCATTTCCTGCCCGACATGTACGTGCCCTGCGACGTCTGCCACGGCGCACGTTACAACCGCGAGACGCTGGAGATCCTCTACAAGGGCCGCAACATCACCCAGGTGCTGGACATGACGGTGGAGGACGCGCACGGCTACTTCTCCGCCGTGCCGGCCATCGCGCGCAAGCTGCAGACGCTGCTGGACGTGGGCCTGGGCTACATCAAGCTGGGGCAGAGCGCGACCACGCTGTCCGGCGGCGAGGCGCAGCGCGTCAAGCTGGCGCTGGAGCTGAGCAAGCGCGACACCGGCCGCACGCTGTACATCCTGGACGAGCCGACCACCGGGCTGCATTTCCACGACACCGCGCAGCTGCTGAAGGTGCTGCACCAGCTGCGCGACGCCGGCAACACCATCGTCGTCATCGAGCACAACCTGGACGTCATCCAGACCGCCGACTGGATCCTGGACATGGGCCCGGAAGGCGGTGCCGGCGGCGGCGAGCTGCTGGTGGCCGGCACGCCGGAGCAGGTGGCGGCGCATCCACGCAGCCACACCGGGCGCTTCCTGGCGACCCATCTGAAAGCATAGGAGAGCGCAGCATGGCCACGAGCATCGACTACTACTTCGCGCCGCAATCGCCATGGACCTACCTCGGCCACCAGCGCTTCCTGGACATCGCACAGCGTGCCGGCGCCCGGATCCGCGTGCTGCCCATCGACCTGGGCAAGATCTTCCCGCGCTCCGGCGGGCTGCCGCTGCCGCAGCGCGCGCCGCAGCGTCAGGCCTATCGGCTGGTGGAGCTGAAACGCTTCTCCGGCGCGCTGGGGCTGCCGCTGCACCTGCATCCCGCCCACTTTCCGGTGCCCGGCGACCACGCCGCGCGCTTGATCCTGGCGGTGGACGCCCGCCACGGCAGCAAGGCGGCCATGCAGCTGACCGGCGCGGTGCTGAAGGCGGTGTGGGCCGAACAGCGCGACATCAACGATGCCGCCACGCTGGCACAGCTGCTGGCGGAATGCGGCTTGCCGGACGCGGCTGCCGCCGACGCGCAGGGTGAAGCGGTGCAGCAGCGCTACGAACAGGCCACGCAGCAGGCCTTCGACATCGGGGTGTTCGGCGCGCCGAGCTACGTCATCGATGGCGAAATCTTCTGGGGCCAGGACCGCCTGGACTTCGTCGCGCGGCGGCTGGCCGGCCAACAACGCGGCTGAACGGACCGGCACACCCGGTCGCATGGGCATCAAAAAGGGCCGTGGCGCTTGCGCGGCCACGGCCCTTCGAGTACCGCTTCAGCCTACTTCAGGTGTGCGCTGATCAGCTTGGTCATCTCGAACATCGACACCTGGGCCTTCTTGAAGATTTCCTTCAGCTTGGCGTCGGCGTTGATCATCGTCTTCTTGGCCTGATCCTGCAGACCGTTCTTCTTGATGTATTCCCAGATCTTCTTGGTGACCTCGGTGCGCGGCAAGGCCTTGTCGCCGATCACCGCCGCCAGCGCCGCGCTGGGCGTCATCGCCTTCATGAAGGCCGCGCTGGGCGCGCGCTTCTTGGCCGGGGCCTTCTTCACCGCCGCCTTTTTGGCCGGCGCCTTCTTGGCTGCGGCCTTCTTGGCGGGAGCGGCCTTGGTTGCAGGCTTCTTCGGCGCCGCCTTCTTGGCGGGCGCCTTCTTGGCCGGAGCCTTCTTCGCGGGAGCTTTCTTCGCAGTTGCCATGTGTGATTTCTCCATCTGGTCTAGGGACTTCGGACCGGTTCCGGTGAGGTCTGATCGACCCTCGTGTTGGACGGATTTCCGGTGCAAACGATGTTAATGCCTGCGAAGGAGCCTGAGAAGCAGATTTGCACCAGGGGGTTGCCATTCCCCGACGTTGCCGGCCCTGGGCAACGCGGCCGCGTTATGCTGGGCAGCATGAAGCTGATCATCCGTTGGTTCTTGCTGGCCGCCGCGCTGCTGCTGGTGGCGCATCTCTACCGCGGCGTCACCGTCGCCAATTTCTCCGCGGCGCTGATGGCCGCCTTCGTCATCGGCTTGTTCAATACCTTGGTGCGGCCGGTGCTGGTGTTGCTGACGCTGCCGGTGACGCTGCTGACGCTGGGGCTGTTCCTGTTCGTCATCAACGCGCTGATGTTCTGGTGGGCGGGTTCGATGTTCGAGGGATTCAAGGTCCCCACTTTCGGCGCAGCCTTGGTGGGGTCGCTGATCTACAGCCTGTGCTGCATGGTCATCGATGCGGCGATGGAGCGGGTGTT
>CAYUPF010000100.1:0-9942 GCA_964446545.1 uncultured Rubrivivax sp. | reverse complement strand
CGCTGATCTACAGCCTGTGCTGCATGGTCATCGATGCGGCGATGGAGCGGGTGTTCTCGCGGCCACGCTGATATCGCGCGCCGCCAAGACGTCAGCTGGAAGCCTTGCTCAAGGTACTGAGAGCATCTTGCAGTTGGTTCTGCAACTCGGTTTGGCCATCTATATGGCGGCGTCGAAACTCGATTGATTCCTTCTTGTGCAGTGCAGCTCTTTTGGGCTGACCGAGGTGCTTGAGGATCTCAGCAACACGAGCATGCATTGACGCCACGTCGTCGGGGTCGGCAGGGTTTCCTGCGCGCTCGCATGCTCGTTCGACATCGGCCAGAGCGAGTTCAGGATGAGCTAGCCGAAAGTGGCACCACGCTCGATCAGCATAGAAACAAGCCTTTCGTCGATCCAGGTTCTCTGGACTATCTCGCTCAAGAACGTCGTCAAAAATCGCGAGGGCCTCGCCATAGCTGCCATCAGAAGCCAAGAGTTGTGCCTTCATCAGCGGAATCAGCAATGCCATAGACAGTGTGCCAATGCCAATGTCGTAGTTCTCTGTCGACTCAGTTTCCATCAGCGCGCGTCTGGCTTCAGCCGGGACGGGCGCTCCGAACGCGTCAGCCAGTCGTACTTCATTTGCTCGAAACGCCGCAACGTTGTGCAGCATCGCGCTGATCATGGCGTCGTCGCCGTCGGCCAGCGCATGCTCGCGCACCGCCGCGTACCAGGATTTGGCCAGATCGAAACGGCCCGCGTAGTGGAAGGCGTCGGCGACGACCAGGCTGACGCGCGCCAGCGCGGCATGATGCTCGGGCTGCGCCAGGCGCAGCGCCTCCACCGCATATTGCAGCATCGGCTCCATGCGGTTGGCGTTGAACTCGATGTGTGCCAGCCACGCGGCGCACAGCGGCACCAGCACCGGATGATTCATCGCGCGGCTCAGCGCGTGGGCGCGGCGCAGCCGGTCCAGGGCCTTCGGTCCGGGCTGGCTGTAGAAGTGGATCAGCGCTTCGACCAGGCTGATCCAGGCCGTGACCTCGGCATTCGGCCGCGCCCCGAACTCGTCGCGGATGGCATCGACGATGGCCTGGGCTTCGCGGTGTTTGCCCTGGCGCGCCAGGTAGATGCCGCGTTGCGCGCGCAGACAGGCGGCCTCCACGGGATCACGCGCCGCGGCGATGCGCGCGGCCAGCTGGGTGAGCAGGCGCGACGCCATGCTCAGTCCGTCAGAATGCGCAGCGCCTCGGCATAGCGCGACCCGGTTTCGCGGATCACGGCTTCCGGCAGCGGCGGCGCCGGCGCCTTCTTGTTCCAGGGCTGGCCGTCGATGCGCGCCGCCTCGAGCCAGTCGCGCAGGAACTGCTTGTCGAAGCTCGGCGGGTTGATGCCCTCGCGATAGCCGTCCAGCGGCCAGAAGCGCGACGAATCCGGCGTCAGCACCTCGTCCATCAAGGTCAGCGTGCCGGCCTCGTCCAGGCCGAACTCGAACTTGGTGTCGGCAATGATGATGCCGCGCGCCAGCGCGTGCGCCGCGGCTTCGCGGTACAGGCGCAGCGAGACCTCGCGCACGCGCTCGGCCATTTCGGCGCCGATCATCTGCTGCATCTGTTCAAAATCGATGTTCTGATCGTGCGCGCCGGCCTCGGCCTTGGTGGCCGGCGTGAAGATCGGCTCGCTCAGGCGTGATGCGTTCGCCAGCCCGGCCGGCAGCCGCAGCCCGCACACCGTGCCGGCGCGCTGGTATTCGGCCCAGCCCGAGCCGGCCAGGTAGCCGCGCACCACGGCTTCCACCGGCAAGGGCTTCAGCCGCTTGACGAGCATCGAGCGGCCCGCGACCTGTGCGCGTTCGTCGTCGGCGACCACACTGGCCGGGTCGTCGCCGCTCAGGTGGTTGGGCACCACCTGCTTCAGGCGCTCGAACCAGAACAGCGCCATGCGCGTCAGCAGCCGGCCCTTGCCCGGGATCGGTTCACCCATGATGACGTCGAAGGCCGAGATGCGGTCGCTGGCGACCATCAGCAGCCGGTCGCTGCCCACCGCGTAGTTTTCGCGCACCTTGCCGCGCGCCAGCAGGGGCAGCGAATGCAGCCGGCTTTCATACAGCGTGTCGGTGTCGGGCATGGCGTGTGGCGCTGGCAACGCGGGCCGCCATTGTCGCCTGCGCCCCGCCGCGCCCTACTTGCCGCCGCGCAGCTCGGCGGTGATCTCGCGGCGCATCGCTTCCAGTTGGCGCAGGCGCGCGTCGATGATCGAGGCCTCGATGAAGTCGTTGGCGCCGCCGCTGCGCAGCAGTGTCTGTGCCGCGCGCAGGCGGTCGATGGCGCCGTTGATGTCGCCCAGCGCCGCGCGCGCCTCGGCCTGCGCGCGCATGGCGCGCAGCCGCTGGCCGAGCGCTTCTTCGCCCTGGGCCAGCATGCCCCAGGCCAGCGGGTCGCGCGGCTGCGCCGACAGCCAGCTCTGCAGCGATTCGTTGCTGCTGCGCAGCGCCTTGTAGCCGGACGCGTCGCAGGCCATGGCCGCGCCGGGTGCGGCCGGCGCCGGGCAGGCCGCGGCGCCGCCCTGGCTGTTCCACAGCGCCAGCGCCACCTGGCCGCGCAGCAGCATCGTCCAGCGCGTGGGCGGCTGCAGCGCCGGGGCATCGAGCAGCTTCAAGGCGCCGGCCGGGTCGCCGCGCTGCAGCACCACCTGCACCTGCAGATCCTTGAAGGCGCGCTCGGCCGTCGGCACCGGCTTCTCGCGCAGCAGCGCCAGCGCCTGGTTCACGGCCGCGTCCGCGCCGGCGGCATCGCCCAGCAGCAAGGTGGCCAGCGCGCCGGCGTACAGCGCACCCAGCCGATCGTTCACCGACACCGGCGCGGCACCCGGGCCGATGGTGTGGGCCACGCGCTGCTGCTGGCGGCGCAGGCCGTCGGCGCTGCTGTCCATCAGCACGCGCGAGCGCGCGGCCATCAGCACGTGTTCGATCGGGTCGGCCACTGGCTTGGCGCCCGACAGCGCGATGCGCGCGCGCGCCTCGCTGATGCGGTCCACCGTCAACGGGTGGCTGCGCAGGTAGGGGAAGGCGCCGCTGTCGTTGAGCCGGTTGGCGCTGTCCAGCTTCTCGAACATCGCGGCCATGCCGGTGGGCGAATAGCCGGCATCGCTGAGCACGCCGAAGCCGACGCGGTCGGCCTCGCGTTCCATGTCGCGCGAGTAGTTCAGCTGGCCCTGCGCCGCCGCGGCCTGCGAGCCCACCACCGCCGCCTGCACGCCGTCGCTGCTGCCGGCGCGGCTGGCGGCCAGCACGCCCAGGATCATGCCCGCCAGGCTCAGCAAGGTGGTGCGCTGGGTGTTGACGATGCCGCGCGCGATGTGCCGCTGGGTGACGTGCGACAGTTCGTGCGCCAGCACGCCGGCCAGTTCGTCGCTGGAGCTGGTGATGGCGATCAGCCCCAGGTGCACGCCGACGAAACCGCCCGGCAGCGCGAAGGCGTTGACGCTGCGGTCCTGCACCAGGAAGACCTCCCAGGCCAGCTGCTGGGCGGTGTCGGGCGTGATCTCGCCGCGCTGGCGCGCGGCTTCGACCAGCGGACGCCACACACGCTGCAGGTAGTCGAGCAGCGGCGGGTCGTCCAGATAGGCCGGGTCGCGGCGGATCTCGCGCATGATCTGGTCGCCCAGCGTGCGTTCGGTGCCGACGCTGAACTCCTCGCCCGCCGCTTCGCCCAGCGCCGGCAGGCGCACTTGTGCCTGGGCCAGTTGCAGGGGCAGGCCGGCACACAGCGTACCGGCCAGGAACAGGGCGCGCACGCGCGCCGATAGGAGGGGTCGCTTCAAGAGCTTTCCAGCGGGGCCGGCCGCTATGATGACACCGGCATGTTTCCCGAAAGTTATTGGACCGCAATGCGCCCATGAGTTCCGCACTCACACACTTCGACACCCAGGGCCAGGCGCACATGGTCGATGTCGCGGCCAAGGACGTGACGCACCGCGTGGCGCGCGCCAGCGGCGTGATCCGCATGAAACCCGAGACGCTGGCGCTGATCGCCGCGGGCCATGCCAAGAAGGGCGACGTGCTGGGCGTGGCGCGCATCGCCGCGATCCAGGGCGCCAAGCGCACCGCCGAGCTGGTGCCGCTGTGCCACCCGCTGCCGATCACGCGCGTGGCCGTCGAGCTGGAACTGGACGAGGCCGCGTCGCTGCTGCGCTGCACCGCGCAGGTGGAAACGCTGGGCCGCACCGGCGTGGAGATGGAAGCGCTGACCGCCGTGCAGGTGGGCCTGCTCACCGTCTACGACATGTGCAAGGCCGTGGACCGCGGCATGGTCATGGGCGACATCCGGCTGCTCAAGAAGAGCGGTGGCCAATCCGGCGACTGGGTCGCCGAACCTTGAGCCCTCAACGCAGATAGTCGCGCCAGGGCGGTGGCTGCTGCGGCGGCTGGCACTGGAAGGGCGGTGCCGACGCGGCCGAAGCCGACTCGCAGGCGTCGAAGAACTCGCCGGCCTGCGGGTTGCGGAACTCGCGCAGGCGTTGCGCCAGATGGCGCGCCTTGTCCAGCTCGCCGGCGCGCGCCAGCGCACGCGACCAGGCGATCATCAATCGCGTGTCCATCAGGTAGTGCGGCGCCAGCTGGAACGCCGGGTCGGACGCGGCAATGCCCTCGTCGACGGTGGCCGCCGCATAGGCGGCATGGTGCGCGAACAGCCAGCTGCGCTCGCCCGCGGCGATGCGCTGCTCCAAGGTGCTGCCGTCGTGCGGCAGGGCGAAGATGCGCACCACGCGCGCATAGTCCATCAGCGCCAGCGCGCTGCCGATGGCCAGCAGCACCCCGCCGACGAACAGCGCGCGTGCGCCCGACGCGGCGGCCGGCGCCGCGGCCGGCCGGCCCAGGCCGTAGCCGAACAGCCAGGCCGTCGGCAGCAGGAAGTAGGCATACCACAGCGGATATTCCAGCTGGCTGTGCAGCGCGATCAGCAACAGCATCATCCAGGCGCTGCGCAGCGTGATGCTCGTCGCTGCGTCGCTTTGCTGGCGCGACAGGCGCCAGGCGCGCCACAGCGCAGCCGCCAGCAACGCCAGCACCAGCGCAGCCAGCGGCAGGCCCAGTTCCACCGCCAGCTGCAGCGGCAGGTTGTGCGTGTGGTCGAAGAAGGCCACCGGCCGCCCGGGGAAGGGCGTCAGCGTCCAGGCCAGGTTGAACTCACCGAAGCCCACGCCCGTCCAGGGCTGCTGGCGAATGAGCTCGAGCGTGTTGGCCCAGATGCCGAAGCGCGAGCCCGACAGGTCGGCTTCGGCCAGCCGGGTTTCACCGCCGAAGGCGTGACGGCTGGCCTCGGCCCAGACGCTCAGGCCCAGCCAGGCCAGCGCGTAGAGCAGCGGCGACAGCATCAGCAGGAACCGCGTCGGCCCGGACAGGCGCCGGTCCATCAAGCCCCACAGCGCGAGCAGGCCGACACCGATCACGCCGGTGCGCGAGGCCGTCAGCACCACGGCGAAGCACATCAGCACGAACAGCCCCGCGCCGAGGCCGCGGCGCAGACGGCCGAGTTCGAGCAAGGGCACGATGGCGATCGCCGACCACAGCAACAGGCTGCTCAGATGGTTGGGCTGGCGCAGGTTGCCGACCGCGCGCCCGGTCAGACCCGAACGCGCGATCCATCGGCCGTCGGGAATGTCCGGCGCAAACACCTGCAGCGCGCCGAGGGCGGCATTGAGCACACCGGCCACCACCCAGCCGGCACAGAAGAGGGCAAAGATCGGCACCGCCTGCGGGCTGGCGCGCACCGCCGCACCGCCCAGCAGCAGCAGCAGCGTGGCCAGCAGCATGCCGATGGCCGACAGCGCCAGGCCCATCGGCAGGGCACCGGGCAGCCACGACCACAGCACCGCACCCAGCACCAGCAGCAGCGCGGCCAGCGGCCAGGCGGTGTCGCGCAGCGCGTGCCGCACCGGCCGCGGCCCGGGCGAAGCCAGCGCGGCCACGGCGACAAAAGCACCCCACAGCGCCAGCGCCAGCGCCTGGTTCAGGAAGGTGGGCGAGGGCGAGACGTTGTAGGCCAGCAGCGATGGGCCGGCGGCGGCGGCCAGTGCCGCGGCCAGCAGCAGCGGTGGCCCGGCAGTCGTCACGCGAAGGCCACGGCGAATCAGTCGGCCAAGGGGTCGCGCACCTCGAGGAACGCAAACTTGCGGAAGTCGCGGTCGTGGGTGTAGAGCGTGGCGATGCCGCTTTGCCGCAGCACCGCGGCCAGATGGGCGTCGGGAACCAGGTTGCCGCGCGTGGGCACGTCACCGGTGATGTCGCGATAGGTGTTCCAGAAGCCATCCTGCTCACCGATGACCCGGCAGTGCGGCAACGCCATCAAAGCCTCGACGTTGCGCGCGGCATCTGCATGCGACAGCGGCTGCGCAAAGATGCGCGGGTGCGTGGACATGCGCAGGTAGCTCATCAGCGTCAACCAGGCCAGACAGAACACCTGCCCGTCGGCGGCGCAAGACTGCAGAAATCCGGCCGCGCGGCCGTGTTGCGGGCTGCTCTGGTCGGACGCGTACAGCAGGATGTTGACGTCGATGCCGAAGCTCATCGCATCGGCTCGTCCAGCGCATCGCGCAGCGCGTCCTTGTCGCGCAGATCGATGCGTGGCCCCATCGCCTGGCTCGCCCATCGAAAGGGCATCGGTGCGGGCTGCCCCGCGCGCTGCGCCGCCAGCGATTGGGCCAACAGGTCCGAAACGAGACGTCCCAGGGACTTGCCCTCGCGCTGCTGCAGCCGCTTCAGATCGCGAAGGATCGGATCGTCGATATCGAGCGTGGTACGCATGATGCGTGATGCTAAATACTTGAGCATCAGATGTCAAGCTCGCGCCGCGCATGGGGCAACCGCTGAACGGACCATGTACTCGGCCCTCAACAGCCGAGCAGCCGGATGCCGAGTGCGTCTGCAGCGGCCCGCAGTTCCGTGTCGGGTGGACGCAACGCATGAACATCGCCACCGTCTTGTGCGCCATTGGCGCGCGACAACTCGACTGCGTCGGCTGCGCCGGTGTCGCGCCCGCAAGCTCTCAGGGCCGTCGCCCAACTTCACGGCGCAAACATCGACTGCAGCGTTTGCAGCATCAGCACCCGCGTTGGCGCCCGCAGCGCGCCCAGGCGCTCGCGGTCCAGCGCGCGAAGCTGGTCGAGCACGATCAACCCCTGCCTGCCCTGGAACGTGAGCGCCACCCTGAAGGCCGCCGGCCGCGAGCCGGTAGTCATCGGCGCCACGATTGACGGTGCGCAGGTGGGCGTTCATTTCGACAGGAGCGTCGGCGGCGCGGCGCAGCTTGGCCGCCACGCTGCGGTCGGGGTTCGGTCAAACCCGCATCGCCAATGCACCGTAGCGCAGCACGGCGGCGTCACGCGTCAGCAGTGTCAGCCCCTCGATCTGCGCCTGCGACAACAGCAGCCGATCGAAGGGATCCTTGTGCAATGGCGGCAGCAGGCGCAGGTTGGCGGCGTGCCGCACATCGATGGCCAGAGGCACGAAGCCTGCCGCCACGGCATTGGTGGCGACTGCATGCGCATCGACCGTGAAATCGGGGCGCTCGAGCGCCGCCTTGATGGCAATCTCCAACACGTTGACCGCGCTGAAACAAACTTCGTGCTCGCTGGATTCGAGCAGCGCGACCGCTTCGGCACCCAGGGCCGGCGATTTCAGCATCGCCCACAGCAGCACATGCGTGTCGAGCAGCAGCCTCATCGAGACGATTCGCCGCCGAACAGCGCCTGGATTTGCGCCTCACCCATGGTGTCGAAGTCCTCAGGCACACTGAACTGGCCTGCCATCAGGCCAAGGCGCCTTGGCGCGTGGCGCCTGGCAAGGCCGACGAGCCGCGCCACCGGCTTTCCCGCCTTGGCGATGATGATTTCGTCGCCCGCCCCGGCTTGTTCGACCAAGCGCGAGAAATGCGTCTTCGCGTCGTGGATGTTGACTGTGGTCATGGCCAGGGCCTCGCCGAAGCAGAAAGTGGACTAAGTGAGTCCATTCTGGTGCGCGAGATGCCGCGCTGTCAACGACTCGACTCGAGCGATGGCATCCAGCAGCCAGGGCGGCAGCACCAGGCACAAGGTCTGCAGCCGCCGCGTGCCGAGCCGAGCCGAGAGTCGAGCGGTCTTTGCAGCTGCGATGGGGTAGTCGCGCGCGGACACCGGGCGAATGCAAGCCCACCTGCGCCAGCTCGGCCTCATCGAACTCGCGCTCAGGCGAATAGATCTCGACCGGCAGCGTGATGACATCGCGGCTGGCAATGGTGACGGTGAATTTCAGTCCTGCAGATCAGCGGAACCACAGCAAAGCTGGATTGGACGAGCGTTGCAGCGCGATGACCCTCCCCCTCGCTATACTTGTATAGCGCCTGAGTCATCGGCGCCGACATTCACTGCACGGGGTTCATATGCTCGCCATTCGCTTGCCCGAAGCCATTGAAAAGCGTCTGGCCTCGCTGGCTTCGGAGACCGGCCGCACCAAGACCGCCTTGGCACGCGAGGCGATCGTCGAGTACATCGACGACCTCGAGGACCTGTACCTGGCCGAGTCGCGTGCCCGGCTGGGCCGCAAGACGATTGCCTTGGCCGACGTCGAGCGGGAGCTGGGGCTTGCAGATTGAGTTCGACCCCGGCGCATTGGATGACCTGAGGAAACTCGACCGCCCGATCCAGCAGCGTCTGCTCGGTTTCCTGCGCAGCCGAGTGGCCACGACCGACAACCCCCGAAGCATCGGCGAACCCCTGTCGGGCGCGCGGCTCGGCAGCTATTGGAAGTACCGCGTCGGCGACTGGCGAATCATTTGCGACATCCAGGACCAACGCGTCGTGGTCCGTGTGCTGCGGATCGGAAACCGGCGCGACGTGTATCGATAGCGGCGGATCCGCGCGACACGGGCTGCGTGCGCAAATGCACAACCAACCCCAGGGATCGCCGCGTGGCCGTCTGGCGTCGCCGCCGTTCAAGCGGTGCGTGCGTATTCCGCGCCATCGCGCACAGCATTCCGCGCCGATGGCGGACAGCGTTCCGAGCGGATCGCGGACACCGGCGTGGCCGACTACCTGGTGACCGGCGATCACCGCGCCGGTCTTCTGCAGCGCGGCCATGTCGGCAGAACCCGAATCGTCACGCCCGCTTCGTTTTGCACCGAGGCACTTTGACCGGTGCTCTTCCATCGCCGGCGGCATAATTTGCCGGCGAGCCTGCCATGCACAGCATCATCGAATCCCGCCGCGATGAAGTCCAACGGCTCTGCCGTCGGTTTGGCGTGCAGAGCCTGGACGTGTTCGGCTCGGCCGCCGGCGAGACATTCGACCCGCAGCGCAGCGATATCGATTTCGTCGTTGACTTCGGCCCCGGCGCGCAGCCCGATCTGTTCAATCGCTACTTCGGATTGAACGAGGCCTTGGCCGCGCTGTTTGGCCGCAAGGTGGACCTGGTGATGCACGGCGGCATGGTCAACCCCTACTTCATCGAGGCGGTCAACCGCACGCGCCAGCCTGTTTATGCACGCCCGCTCACCGAAGCTGCTTGAGGACATCCGCGACGCGGCGGCCTTCATCGGCGAAGTGACGCAGGGCCGCACGCTGACGGGCTTCGAGGGCATGAGCCACGCATCGCTGGACAAGACGTCTGATTGACGCATCAGCGGTGCGCACGTAATATGTGCGCACATGAGGTGCCGCAATGAACATCACGCTTTCCGTAGACGAGCGAATCGCAGACGAAGCCCGCAGGGCGGCCAGCGCCATGGGCAAGAGCCTGAATCAAGCGGTGCGCGACTATCTGGAACAACTGGCACGAGCGCAGCAGCTGCAAGAGCAGTTGGATGCATTCGAGGCGTCGGCCCTGGCCACGCCGGGCCGCCTGCGCGGATGGAAGTTCAACCGCGAGGAAGCTTGTAGTCCTCGTCAGCCTCGGCAAGCAGCGCAGCCAGCTTCCCGGCCGAAGCA
>CAYUPF010000099.1:0-14788 GCA_964446545.1 uncultured Rubrivivax sp. | reverse complement strand
GGCACGGTGGAAAAGAGCCTGGCGCGCTACCAGAAGGTGGCCAAGGCCGGCCAGGACAAGGAGGCGCAGCGCCTGGTCGAGGTGCTGAAGAAGTGCCAGGCCACGCTGGACCAGGCGCTGCCGGTGCGCGGCATCGCCTTCAGCAAGGAAGAGCAGGCGGTGTTGAAGCCGCTGTGCCTGATCACTGCCAAGCCGGCGATGTTCGTCGGCAACGTCGCCGAGGACGGTTTCGAGAACAACCCCTTCCTCGACCAGCTGCGCGCCTATGGCGAGAAGCAGCATGCACCGGTGGTGGCCATCTGTGCCAAGACCGAGGCCGAGCTGGCCGACATGACCGACGACGACCGGCTGCTGTTCCTGCACGAGATGGGGCTGGAGGAGCCGGGGCTGAACCGGCTGATCCGCGCCGCCTTCGGGCTGCTGGGGCTGCAGACCTACTTCACCGCCGGCGTCAAGGAGGTACGCGCCTGGACCATCCACGTGGGCGACACCGCGCCGCAGGCGGCGGGTGTGATCCACACCGACTTCGAGCGCGGCTTCATCCGCGCCCAGACCATCGGCTTCGAGGACTTCATCGCCTGCAAGGGCGAACAAGGGGCGAAGGAAGCCGGCAAGATGCGCGCCGAAGGCAAGGACTACGTGGTCCGGGATGGGGATGTGCTGAACTTCCTGTTCAACGTATAACGCGCTCATCGAGCTGGCGTGCGCCAGCTTGTTTGGGCGTGCGATGGCTTTCTCTTTCCACCGGCCCGCCCGGATTGGGCTTGCCCAATTGGTGCGACTCGTGCGCGACCTCGGCGTCCTGCCGCTTGTCGCCGCCTGCGGCTCGGCCATGGCCGACTTGCCGCAGGCGGTGCACACCCGGCCCGACCCCTTCGCGCAGTTGCGCACGCTCGACGAAGGCCGCATCGCCAGCACCTGGTCGTCGCTGCCCTCTGGCCGCGGCTGCAGCGCCGAATCACGCGGGCTGTCCGGCCATGCCATGCTGCTGACCGAGTCCTCCGAGGCCGGGCAGGACACCCAGCCCGGCCTGTTCAGCCTGGTCGAGCCGCGGCACCGCCTGCAGCTCGACGTCACCGCGCAGTGGGGCTGCGTGTTCGGCCAGCTCGCCGTGCAGCGCCAGATCGACGCCAGCGGCGACTACTGGTCCTGGGACGGCAGCGCGCTGAGCTGGCGCATCGACGAACACTGGCGCGTCGGTGCCGGCCGCATCGCCCGGCATTGGGGGCCGGGGTGGGACGGCAGCCTGCTTCTGGGCACCGCGGCACGGCCCTTCTTAAGTGCCTCGGTCGAGGCGGCCAGCGGCACCTTGCCGAGGTCCAGCTTCTGGTGGTGGCTGGGCGAGGTGGACTTCAGCGCCTTCTTCGGCGAACTCGAGGACGAACGCGGCGACTACCCGAGACCCTACCTGATGGGCACGCGGCTGGTGATCCGCCCCTGGCGATCGCTGCAGCTGGGCGCAGCGCGCACCGCGATGTGGGGCGGCGAAGGCCGCGACAACTCGCTCGGGATGTTCTGGAACTCCGTGATCGGCCGCGACAATCAGGACGGCGACCCGAGCCTGCAGCCCGGCAACGGGCTCGGCGGCTTCGACGCGCGCTGGGATGTCTCGCAATGGCTGCCCGGCGTCGCGCTGTACGGTCAGATGATCGGCGAGGACGAGGCCGCCCGCCTGCCAAGCAAGTACATGTTTCTGGTCGGCCTGGACTGGCTCCACCGCCGCGGCATGGTTTTCGCCGAATGGACCGATAGCACGGCCAAGGTGGACGGCGTGGCCTACAGCCACCACATCTATACCGACGGCTACCGTTACAAGGGCCGGCCACTGGGCTACTGGGCCGACGGCGACTCGAACCTGTGGAGTGCCGGCGGCCTGCTGCACGACCTGTTCGGCGGCCAGGCGCTGGCGGTGCTGCGCTACGGCAGCCTGAACGCGTCGGGTGCGAACGCCACCTGGCCCAACGCCAGGCTGAGTGCCGCCTCGCTGCAGTGGCGCAAAGCGTTCGACCGCGACTTCGCGGTGACGATTGCGCTGGATCACCAGCAGCTGTCGCAGGCGCGTCCCGGTGGCGAACAGCAGAACTGGCGCGACACCCAACTGCGCGTGCAGCTCGACGGCTGGCCGTATTGAGTGCGGCCACCGGCGCGATCTGGGGCCATGTACCGGCGCAGCTGCCTTCTTCGGCGCCGCCGCTGCCACCGGCGGTGCTAGCCTTGTGGCGCGCCGGCGTCGCATCGACGGCGCTGCCTGATCGATGAGAGAAGACTCCAAAGTCCCTTGGCCCTGGGTGCTGGCCTTCACGGCCCTGGCTTACGCCCTCACCGGCTGGCTGGCGCTGCGCCTGGCCTTTGCGCCGAGCTACGCCGCACCGCTCTACCCGCCGGCGGGCATCGCCTTCGCCGCCGCCTGGGTCTATGGCCGGCCGGCGCTGGCCGCGGCCGCATTGGGCGCCTTCAGCGTCAACGTCGGCCTCAGCGCCGCACGCGGGCAGTTCGACATCTCGGCGCTGGGCGTACCGCTGCTCATCGCGCTCGGGGCGGCCCTGCAGGCTTGGCTCGGCTGCCACCTGGTGCGCCGCTTCGTGGCGCAGCCGCTGACCTTGGCGCAGCCGCGCGACATCTGGCGCTTCCTGCTGCTGGCCGCGCCGGTGGCTTGCCTGACGAACGCCAGCATCGCCGCCGCCGCGCTCGGCCTGGCCGGCACCTTGCCGCCTTCGGCGCTGGGCTTCACCTGGTGGACCTGGTGGTTCGGCGATACGCTGGGCGTGCTCATCGCCGCGCCGGCGGTGCTGGCGTTGATCGGCCGACCGCGCAGCGCCTGGGTGCCACGCCGCGCCACGGTGGCCGTGCCGCTGGTGCTGGTGACCGCGGCGCTGGTGGCGGCGACGCTGGCCGTGGCGCGCTGGGACGAACAGCGGCTGCGCAGCGCCTTCGAGCGTGAGGCCTCGGCCGCCGCCGACGGCGTGGCGGCCTGGCTCCACGGACCGCTGCAGGCGCTGCAGGCGCTGCACGGTGTGTTTCTGGCGCAGCCGCAGTTGTCGCGCGATGGCATGCGCCGGGTCACGGCCTGGTGGCTGCAGCAGCCGCTGCACCTGCAGGCCATCGGCTACAGCGAGCGCGTGGCGCGTGCCGACATCGCGCGCTTCGAGGCCGAGGTGCGCGCCGACGGTCCCGCCGACTTCCGCGTCTTCGACCGCAGCGACGCGCCCAGCGCCGCCGCGAGCAGCGAAGAGGTGGTGGCCATCCGCTACATCGAGCCGCAGCAGCGCAACGCCGCCGCGCTGGGCGTGAACGCGTTGTCCATCGATGCCGCGGCCGAAGCCATCCGGCGTGCGCAGCGCAGCGGCCGGCCCAGCGCCAGTGCCGGATTCCGCCTGACGCAGGAAGCCGCCGAGCAGGTCGGCGTGGTCGTCTACCAGGCCCTGGCCGCACCCGACGGCCCGTCGACCCGTGGCGTGGTCTTCGTGGCGCTGCGCATGGACGATGCGCTGGGCATGCTGCTGCCGGCTGCGTCCGGCGCGCTGCGCTGGTGCTTGGTGGACCGCGACAGCACCGCGGCGCAGCGGCGTCTGGCGGGGCCGGCAGGTTGCGAGAGCGAGTCCCGGCTGACGCACGCCTACGACCGCGTGCTGCCGATCGCCGGGCGTGAATGGGAATTGCGCCTGGACGCGCGGCCCGAGCAGATCGCCGAAGCGCAGCATGCCAATGCCTGGCTGTTCTCGGTGCTCGGGCTGATGGCGGCGTCGCTGCTCGGCGCGCTGCTGCTGATCGTCACCGGCCGCGCCTGGCGCATCGAGCTGGCGGTGCAGGAGCGCACGGGCGCGCTGCGCCACGAGGTGGTCGAGCGACAGCGCACCGAAGAGGCGCTGCGCGCCAGCGAGCAGCAGTTGCGGACGATCCTGGACACGGCGCGCGTGGGCATCGTCAAGACCGACCTGAACGGCCGCATCCTCAAGCCCAACCCGGCCTACGGCCGGCTGCTCGGTTACAGCGACGCCGAGCTGATGGCGATGACGGTCGGCCAGATCACGCATCCGGACGACCGCATCGAGGACGCCAAGCTGCTCGAAACCATGCGGCGCGGCGACAGCGACGTCTACCGCCGCGAGAAGCGCTACCTGACCAAGGACGGCCATGTGGTGCATGTGCTGATCACCGTGGCGCTGCTGCGCGACGCCGAAGGCCGGCCGCAGAGCACCGTGGGCGTGGTCGAGGACATCGGCGAACACCTGCGTCTGGCCGAAGCGGAACGCGCCCGCGAGACCGCCGAGAGCTCGAACCGCGCGAAGAGCGAGTTCGTGTCACGCATGAGCCACGAGTTGCGCACGCCGCTGAACGCGATGCTGGGCTTCGCGCAGCTGCTGAGCCTGGACCGCAAGCCACCGCTGGCCGAACACCAGCGTGCCTGGGCCGCGCAGATCCAGCAGGCCGGCTGGCACCTGCTGCACATGATCAACGACACGCTGGACCTGTCGCGCATCGAATCGGGCATGCTCAAGCTGGAACCGGTAGTGCTGGAACTGGAACCGCTGGTGAATGCCGCACTGGCCATGGTCGAGCCAGCGGCAGAAAAGCGCGGCCTGCACATCGAGCACAGGCTCGGGCGCCGCGCCTGCGCCGTGATGGGCGACGAGACACGCATCAAGCAGATCCTGACCAACCTGCTGAGCAATGCCGTCAAGTACAACGTCGACGGCGGCAGCATCGCGGTGCGCTCGCGCCTGACCGAGTCGCAGGTGGTCGAGATCGTGGTCAGCGACACCGGCTTGGGCATGACCCGCGCGCAGATGGACGAGCTGTTCCAGCCCTACAACCGGCTGGGCCGCGAGCGCACGGCGGTCGAAGGCACCGGCATCGGCCTGGTCATCAGCCGCCGGCTGGCCGAGCTGATGGGCGGCTCGCTGCGCGCGCAAAGCGTCGCCGGCGAGGGCTCGACCTTCATCCTGACGCTGCCGCGCGCGAGCGGCACCGACGCCGACGCGCCCACCGACAGCGAGCTGCCGACGCATCCGGCCACCTACCGCCAGCGGCTGGTGCACTACATCGAGGACAACGAGACCAACATCGAGGTCATGCGCGGCATGCTGCTGCGCCGGCCGCAGGTGAGCCTGAGCGTATCGATGAACGGACTGGACGGTCTGGCTGCGGTGCGACAGCGTCGGCCCAGCCTGATCCTGCTGGACATGCACCTGCCCGACATCGACGGCCTGGAGCTGCTGCGCCACCTGAAGGACGACGACAACCTGGGCAGTATCCCGGTGGTGGTGGTGTCGGCGGACGCCACGGCCACGCACATCGAGGCCGCACTGACCGCTGGCGCCGCACACTACATCACCAAGCCGGTGAACCTGGCCAACTTCCTGGCCATCCTGGACGAGCTGCTGGACGACATGGACACGCATTTCGGCTGACTCGTAACTGTCAAGTTAGTCATTACTACCTAGTAATTCACCACCATTGCTTGCAGGAGTAACGATAAGCACTCTTGATCGTAGAGTGCTAATATGTCGGGAACCAACACACGAGAGGTCAATCAGATCGTTCGATGAACAACACCGCCACTGCCCTGTCCGTTCGCGACCCCTGGTCGCTGGTGCCGCCCGTCGGCAACCTGGATGCGTACATCACGGCCGTCAACCGCATTCCGCTGCTGACGCCGCAGGAGGAGATCTCCTACGCCCAGCGTCTGCAGAGCAACGGCGACGTCGAAGCCGCCGGCCGGCTGGTGCTGTCGCACCTGCGCCTGGTGGTGTCGGTGTCGCGGCAATACCTGGGCTACGGCCTGCCGCAGGGCGACCTGATCCAGGAAGGCAACGTCGGCCTGATGAAGGCGGTGCGGCGTTTCGACCCGACCCAGGGCGTGCGCCTGGTCAGCTACGCGCTGCACTGGATCAAGGCCGAGATCCACGAATACATCCTGCGCAACTGGCGCATGGTGAAGGTGGCGACCACCAAGTCGCAGCGCAAGCTGTTCTTCAATCTGCGCTCGATGAAGCAGCGGCTGAAGAGCGACGCGGCCGACGCAGACACCCACCGTGCCAGCTTCTCGCCGGCCGAGATCGACGTGGTGGCGCGCGAGCTGAACGTCAAGCCCGAAGAAGTGCTGGAGATGGAAACGCGGCTGTCCGGCGGCGACGTGGCGCTCGAAGCGCAGAACGACGACGGCGAGGAAGCCTACGCGCCGATCGCCTACCTGGCCGACGAGACGCACGAGCCGACGCGCGCGATCGAGGCGCGCCACCGCGACTGGCTGGCCGGCGACGGCATCAGCCAGGCGCTGGAGGTGCTGGACGCGCGCAGCCGGCGCATCGTCGAGGAGCGCTGGCTCAAGGTCAACGACGACGCCAGCGGCGGCATGACGCTGCACGAACTGGCGGCCGAATACGGCGTCAGCGCCGAGCGCATCCGCCAGATCGAAGTAGCGGCGCTGAAGAAGATGCGCAAGGCGCTCGAGCCGGCCGCCTGATTCAGGCGGGATCTTCCGCCAGCAGCAGCTTCAGGTCGTGCGCCAGCGCCTCGGCGCCGCTGCCGTAGCGCACGAACAACCGCACCCGGCCCTGCGCATCGAAGACGTAGGTGCCGGCGGTGTGGTCCACCGTGTAGCTGCCCTCGGTCTTGCCCGGCACCTGGGCATAGAACACCTTAAAGTTTCGCGCGGCGGCCTGCGTCTGCTCGGGCGTGCCGCGCAGCGCGACGAAACTGGGGTCGAAGCTGGCCATGTAGGCCTTCAGGATCTCGGGCGTGTCGCGCGCCGGGTCTACGCTGACAAACACGCCCTGCAGCCGCTCGCCGTCCTTGCCCAGTTCGCGCTTCACCGCCGCCAGTTCGGCCAGGGTGGTCGGGCACACGTCCGGGCACTGCGTGTAGCCGAAGAACACCAGCGTGACCTTGCCCTTGAAGTCGGACAGCTGACGCGGCTTGCCCTCGGCATCGGTCAACGAAAGCTCGCGCGCGTACTCGGCGCCGGTGATGTCCACCGCCTTGAACGAGGGCTTCTGCGTCCCGCCGCCCAGGCGATCGCAGCCGCCCAGCACCGCCACGGCCAGGGCGGCGACCAGCATGACTCTCTTCAGCGTATCCATGGCGTGATGTAGTGATCGATCAGCAATGCGCTGAACAGCAGGCTCAGGTACAGGATCGAGTAGCGGAAGGTGCGCCGCGCCAGCGCGTCGCTGTAGTCGCGCCACAGCTGGAAGGCATGGGCGATGAACACGACGCCGAGCGCGAAGGCACAGGCCAGGTAGAACCAGCCGCTCATGCCGTGGATGAAGGGCAGCAGCGTCGCGGCAAACAGCACCAGCGTGTACAGCAGCACCTGCAGCCGCGTGAATTCGGCGCCGTGCGTGATCGGCAGCATCGGCAGGCCCGACTTGCGGTAGTCCTCGGCGCGGTACAGCGCCAGCGCCCAGAAGTGCGGCGGTGTCCACAGGAAGATGATCAGGCACAGCATCAGCGCCTCGGGGCCGACGTCGTTGCGCATCGCCGCCCAGCCCAGCACCGGCGGCATCGCGCCCGAGGCGCCGCCGATGACGATGTTCTGCGGCGTCAGCGGCTTGAGCACCAGCGTGTAGATCACCGCATAGCCGACGAAAGTGGCGAAGGTCAGCGCCATCGTCAGCGGGTTCACCCAGAGGTAGAGCACGGCGCTGCCGGCGGCACACAGCAGGGCCGAGAACAGCAGCGTCTGCCGCGTGGTGAGCTCGCCCTTGGCGGTGGGCCGCCACGCGGTGCGCGCCATCTTCGCATCGATGTGCTGCTCGACCAGGCAGTTGAAAGCGGCCGCGGCGCCGGCCACCAGCCAGATGCCCAGCGTGGCCGCGCCGGCCAGGCGCAGGTCGGGCCAGCCGGGCTCGGCCAGCAACATGCCGATGAGCGCGCAGAAGACGATCAACTGCACCACGCGCGGCTTGGTCAGCGCGTAGTACTGCGCCCAGCGGCTGGCGCCTGGGGCCGGCGTGGCAAGGGTCTGCGACATGGGGAAGGACGATTTTAGGGCGCCGGTCGTCGCCATGCCGAACGTGCCAGCAGCGAGCTCAACACGGCCACGAGCGCCGCCGCGCCAGCGGAGTGGGCCAGCGCCGCCGCCAGTGGCCAGCCCAGCACCACGTTCGACAGCCCGCTCGCCACCTGCCACAGCGTCAGCGCAAGTACCGTCAGCGCCGCGCGGCGCATGGCCAGCCGGAACCACAGCCGATGCGCCAGCAGCAGCAGTGCCGAGCCGGAAAGCAGCGCAAACAGGCGATGGCTCATGTGGATCGCCACCAGCGCCTCGAAAGGCAGGAAGCTGCCATCACCGGCACGACCCAGCTCGCGCTGCAACGTGAAGCCGTGGCCGAAGTCCATGGCCGGCCACCAGCTGCCGTTGCATTGCGGCAAACCGCTGCAGGCCAGCACCGCGTAGTTGCTGCTGACCCAGGCGCCCAGCGCGATCTGCAGCACCAGCAGCACGAACACCGCCGCCAGCAGCCACTGTGCGGACGACGGCCAGCGCAGCGCGCGACCGCGCAGCGCCTCGTGCTGCATCACCAGCAGCGCCAGCAGCAGCAAGCCGCCCAGCAGGTGCAGCGTGACGATCACCGGGCTCAGCTTCAGCGTCACGGTGAGCATGCCGAACAGGCCCTGCACGATGACCCAGGCCAAGGTGGCGGTGGCCCACCAGGGCGACAACGGCAGGCGGCGGCGCCAGGCCCAGCTGGCCAAGGTCAGCATCAGGATCAGCGCGCCCACGGTCATGGCCAGGTAGCGGTGGATCATCTCGATCCAGGCCTTGCTGAAGGTCACCGGCCCGGTCGGCTGCGCGCTCTGCGCGGCATGGATATCGGTGGCCGCGCCGATGGGGCTGGCGTGGCCGTAGCAGCCGGGCCAGTCGGGGCAGCCCAGGCCCGAATCGCTGAGCCGCGTGAAGGACCCGAAGACGATCAGATCGAAGGTCAGGAACAGCGTCAGTGCCGTCAGCGCCGCCAGCTGCATCTGCGCGCTGGCGCCGCGCTGGCGCATCCACAGCCAGCCCAGCGGCAGCAGCGCGATGCTGCCGGCCAGCAGCAGCAGGCGAAGGCTGGGGGCCAGGTCCATCGTCAGCGGCCCGGCTGGTCCCAGGAAGCCGAGGCGCGCAGCAGCCGCTCCAGGTCGCGCTTGATGCGCGCCGGGTCCGGATCGGCCGGCATGCGCATCATCCATTCGCCCATCGGGTCGACCAGGTACAGGTGGTCCTCGAGCGCATGGCCCTGGTCCGGCTGCAGCCAGGCGGCCAGCGCCTCGCGCGGCACACGCAGCACGCGCAGCGCCGCATCGGCCTGCAGCGCCGTGCGCAGCGCCGCGGGCAGCTCGGCAGCGTCGGTGACCAGCCAGATCTTGTCGATGCGCTCGCGCTCGCGACCGAGCATCTCGCGCAGCTGGCGCTGCATGTACAGGCGCTTGTCGCAATCGCCGCTGCAGTCGGCCGGGCCCAGCGCCAGCAGCAGCCACTGGCCGCGCAGCGATTGGGCGTCGACCGGCTGGCCGTCCAGCGTGCGCAAGGGCAGCGCCGGCAGACTGCGCGTGGGCTCGACCAGCGCGCCGTAGTTCGTGCGCGTCTGCGGCCGCAGCACGAAGTAGCTGAAGTACGAGGCCAGCACCGGCGCGGCGCACACCCCCAGCACCAGCAGCATCTTGATGCGGCCGCTGCGCGTGCGCCGGGCGGCCGACGGCAGCTCGGGCGCGGGCATCGAATGCACCGTCAGCCCCAGGGCTTCAGCGCGTTCGGCGCCAGCGCGGGCGGATGAATTGGAACCAGACATAGAGACCCGTGATGAGGGCACTGAGCGAAAACCACTGCAGCGCATAGCCGTGGTGCTTGGAGACGTCGACGACGGTGGGTGTCCACTGCCGCTGCAGCCCGTCGGCGGCGGCATCCAGCTGCAGGACAACCAGCGGCCGCAGGGCCAGCCCGGTTTCGTGCGCATAGGCAGCGATATCGAGATTTTGCCGGATCACGCCCGAGGCGGCGTTTTCGAACTCGTACAGCCTGGCCAGACCCGGGGCGATGCGGCCTTCGATGCGCACCCTGCCGGCGGGCGTGTCCACTGCGGCCAGTTGTTCGCGATCGTGCGAATTGCGCGGCAGCCAGCCGCGCTGCACCAGCACCGCGTCGCCGGGCCCGATGAGCAGCGGTGTCACCAGGAAGAAGCCCGGGCGGTCGTTCATCTGCCGGTTGTCGAGATAGATGCTCTGCGCTGCGAGCCAGCGGCCTTCGAGCTGCACGCGGCGGTGCAGCTGTTGCTGTGCGGCCTCGGGCGTGCGCGCCAGCGCCGCTGCGTCCAGCGGCGGCAAGGCAGAGCGTGCCAGCAGCGCCTCGTGCAGCGTGGTCTTCTGCGCCGCGCGGTCCAGTTGCCACAGCCCCAGGCGCGCGGTGCCCAGCGCGCCGGCCAATGCGGCGAGCAGCACGACAACGGCCCGCAACTTCACGTCCGTGGCCGCAGGCTGATGGGCGCAGCGGCGGTGAAATAATCCTCGGCCATGAAGATCGTGATCGTGCTGTTCCTCCTGGCGGTGGTGATGGCGCTGGCCAGTGCCGGCGTGCTGATGCTGCGCAAGCGCCGCGACAACGACCCGAACGGTGCCATGATGGCCCGCGCGCTGGCGGTGCGCGTCGGCCTGTCCGTCGCGATCTTCCTGCTGGTGCTGTTCAGCTACTGGATGGGCTGGATCCAGCCCACCGGCATCCCGCTCGGTGGCGGCTGAGCGCGGCGCCGGCTCGAGCAAATGTGGCTTTGCCACTTTGCTCGATCCCCGCGGCGGGCGGGCCGGGCGCAGCCCGGCCTTCGGGGCACGGTCATAGCCAGTAGACCAGGAAGTACAGGCCCAGCCAGACCACGTCCACGAAGTGCCAGTACCAGGCCGCGCCTTCGAAGCCGAAATGGCTCTGCGGCGTGAAGTGGCCCTTCATGATGCGCAGCGTGACGAAGAGCAGCATCAGCATGCCGACGAACACGTGGAAGCCGTGGAAGCCGGTGAGCATGAAGAAGGTGGAGCCGAACACGCCCGAGCTGAGCTTCAGGTTCAGGTCGTTGTAGGCGTGGATGTATTCGTAGGCCTGCACGAACAGGAAGGTCGCGCCCAGCAGCACGGTGATCCACATCCACAGGACGCACTTGGCACGGTGGCTGGCGATGAGCGCGTGGTGCGCGATGGTCAGCGTCACGCCCGAGCTCAGCAGCAGTGCGGTGTTGATCGTCGGCAGCGGCCACGGGCCCATGGTGACGAAGGGTTCCACGGTACCGGCCGGCGACGCGGTGGAACCGGCCAGCACCGTGGGCCAGGCCGCCTTGAAGTCAGGCCACAGGATCTGGTGGTCCAGGTTGCCGAGCATCGGCACCGAGTGCACGCGCGCCCAGTACAGCGCGCCGAAGAAGGCGCCGAAGAACATCACTTCCGAGAAGATGAACCAGCTCATGCTCCAGCGGAAGGAGATGTCCACCCGCTGTGAGTACAGCCCGCTCATGTCCTCGGCGATGGCGGTGCGGAACCACTGGTACAGGGTCGACAGCCAGATGACCAGGCCGAGCAGCAGCGAGTACGCGCCCCAGCCATGGCCGTTGATCCACTGGGCGGCACCCAGGATCACGAAGAACATGCCCAGCGCCACCAGCGCCGGGTAGCGCGACGGCGCCGGGACGAAGTAGTACGGGGTGGAGCCGGAATGTGCGCTGGCCGACATGGGGTTTGCTCCTCGAATCGCTTGAAAGAAATGGGATGCGGTGAAATCAGGCGGCGACGCCGCTGCCGATGACCCAGCGCACCAGCAGCACCAGCGCCAGCACGAACAGCGCAGCACTGATGACAGCGGCCACGACCAGATGCACCGGGTTCAGCTTCTGCACGTCCTGCGCATGATCGGCCGAGCGGCGGATGCCGAAGAAGGACCAGGCCACCGCGCGGAAGGTCTGCAAGGGCGAGGCCGTCCGGCCAGCCGCCTCCTTCAGGCCTTCGGGCTTGCTCACAGCCGCGACTCCTGGGCGACCAGGCCCGCAGTGGGCCGCAATCCACCGGCCGGCGCCGGCGGCGTCTTGCCACCGACTTCGAAGAAGGTGTAGGACAAGGTGATCGTCGTCACGTCCTTGGGCAGCTTGGGGTCGATGACGAAGGCTACCGGCCATTGCCTGGACTCACCGGGCTGCAGCGTGTATTCGTTGAAGCAGAAGCACTCGAGCTTGTTGAAGTGCGCCATCGCCTGCTTCGGCGCGTAGCTGGGGATGGCTTGCGCCGCCATCGTGCGGTCCTGCTTGTTGCGGAACTCGTACATCACCGTGGTCAGCTCGCCGGGATGCACCTGCACCGAGGCCACGGCGGGCTTGAAGTCCCAGGGCCCGCGCGCATTGGCGTCGAACTCCACCGTGATGCTGCGCGACAGGTCGACCTGCGTGTTGCCGGCACTGCCGCGCCCGGCCGCTGCATTGCTGCGGCGCTGTTCGGCCAGTGACAGCACGTTCACGCCCAGCGCCTCGCAGATGGCGCGGTACATCGGCACCAGCGCATAGCCGAAGCCGAACATCAGCAGCGCCACGACCAGCAGCTTGCCCAGCATGCGGCGGTTGTCGGCCAGCAACAGCGAGCGACGGGCGTTGGCGAAGGCGGACATGGCCGCAGGCTCAGCCGCCGAAGACGATGACGCGCACGACGAAGCCCACGCCGAAGAGCGCGGCCAGCCCGGCCAGGATCCAGCCGGTGCGCAGGTTTGCCTTGCGTTGTGTGTCGGAAGCCATGACGGCCTTCAACCCACCACGCGCGTGGCCGTGGCGTCCAGCTTCGGCGGGTTCTCGAAGGTGTGCCAGGGCGCCGGCGACGGCACTTCCCATTCCAGGCCCTCGGCGCCTTCCCAGGGCTTCTGCGGCGCCTTCTCGCCCTGGCCGCGCATCATCGGCAGCACGACGAAGAGGAAGAAGTAGACCTGCGTCAGCCCGAAGCCGAAGGCACCGATGCTCGCCCACATGTTGAAGTCGGCGAACTGCATCGGGTAGTCGGCATAGCGCCGCGGCATGCCGGCCAGCCCGAGGAAGTGCATCGGGAAGAAAGTGAGGTTGAAGAAGATCAGGCTGCCCCAGAAGTGGATCTTGCCGCGTGTTTCGGAGTACATCACACCGGTCCACTTCGGCCCCCAGTAGTAGACGCCGGCGAACAGCGCGAACAGCGAGCCGGCCACCAGCACGTAGTGGAAGTGCGCGACGATGTAGTAGGTGTCCTGGATCTGGATGTCGATCGGCGCCATCGCACAGATCAGGCCGGTGAAGCCGCCGATCGTGAACACGAAGATGAAGCCCACGGCCCACAGCATCGGGGTTTCGAAGGTCATCGAGCCGCGCCACATGGTGGCGACCCAGTTGAAGATCTTCACGCCGGTGGGCACGGCGATGAGCATGGTCGCGTACATGAAGAACAGCTGCCCGGTCACCGGCATGCCGGTGGTGAACATGTGGTGCGCCCAGACGATGAACGACAGGATCGCGATCGAGGCCGTGGCGTAGACCATCGACGCGTAGCCGAACAGCTTCTTGCGCGCGAAGGCCGGCACGATGGCGCTGACGATGCCAAAGGCCGGCAGGATCATGATGTAGACCTCGGGGTGCCCGAAGAACCAGAAGATGTGCTGGTACATGATCGGGTCACCGCCGCCGGCCGCGTTGAAGAAGCTGGTGCCGAAGTGGCGGTCGGTCAAGGTCATCGTGATCGCGCCGGCCAGCACCGGCATCACCGAGATCAGCAAGAAGGCGGTGATCAGCCAGGTCCAGGCGAACAGCGGCATCTTCATCAAGGTCATGCCCGGCGCGCGCATGTTCAGCACGGTGACGATGATGTTGATCGAGCCCATGATCGAGCTCGCGCCCATGATGTGCAGCGCGAAGATCGCGGCGTCCATCGACGGGCCCATCTGCATCGTCAGCGGCGCATAGACGGTCCAGCCCGCGGCCGGCGCGCCGCCGGGCATGAAGAACGAGCCGGCGAGCATCAGCGCCGCCGGGATCAGCAGCCAGAAGCTCAGGTTGTTCATGCGCGCGAAAGCCATGTCCGACGCGCCGATCTGCAGCGGGATCATCCAGTTCGCGAAGCCGACGAAGGCCGGCATGATCGCGCCGAACACCATGATCAGCCCGTGCATCGTGGTGAACTGGTTGAACAGCTCCGGGTTCACGAACTGCAGGCCCGGCTGGAACAGCTCGGTGCGGATCAGCAGCGCGAGGATGCCGCCGATCATGAACATCGTGAACGAGAACAACAGGTACATCGTGCCGATGTCCTTGTGGTTCGTCGCGAACAGCCAGCGGCGCCAGCCGTGCGGCTGGGCGTGATGGTCGTCGTGGGCGTGGTCGCCGGGATGGGGAAGCACTGCACTCATGGACTCAACCTTTAGTCGGCATCACTTGCGGGCGGCGGCAACTTCGGCGGGCTGCACCAGCTGCCCGGTCTTGTTGCCCCAGTTGTTCTTGGTGAAGGTGATCACGGCCGCCAGTTCGGTGTCGGACAGCTGGCGCCACGACGGCATGGCCCCGTTGCCCGCGCCCTGCAGCACCAGCGAGATTTCGCGGATCTTGTCGGCGTCCAGCACCACCGGCGAACCATCGAGCGGCTTGATCGGCCCGGCGCCCTTGCCGCTGGCCTGGTGGCAGGCAGCGCAGTTGGCGGCATAGATCTTCTCGCCGCGGCCCGTCAACTCGGCCAGCGTCCACACCTTGTTTGGGTCGTCGGCCAGCGCCTGCATCTCCTTGTGCTTGACGGCCACCCAGGCGCTGTAGTCCGCCTGGCTCAGCACCTTGAC
>CAYUPF010000098.1:0-15071 GCA_964446545.1 uncultured Rubrivivax sp. | reverse complement strand
GGCCCGAGTAGCGCTTGTTCAGGTACCAGATCTCGCGCGCCTTCTTCTCGCCGACCACGCGCGCCAGGAAGGCCGTGCCGTAGCCGGGGTCGACCGAACCCATCTTCGGGCCGACCTGGCCGAAGATCGCCTTCTCGGAGCAGATCGTCAGGTCGCAGATCGTGCACAGCACGTTGCCGCCGCCAATCGCGAAGCCCTGCACGCGCGCGATCACCGGCTTGGGCACGTCGCGGATGGCGGTGTGCAGCTCTTCCATCGGCAGGCCGATGGTGCCGCGGCCGTCGTAGTTGCCGTCGTGCGCCGACTGGTCGCCGCCGGTGCAGAAGGCGCGATCGCCGGCACCGGCGAGCACGATGCAGCCCACGCTCCTGTCGTAGCCGGCCATGTTCAGCGCCTTGATCAGCTCGTCGCAGGTCGTGCCGCGGAAGGCGTTCATCTTGTCCGGGCGGTTGATGGTGATCCAGGCCACGCCGTTGCGCAGCTCGTACAGGATGTCTTCGAAGTTCATTGCAGTCTCCTTGTGAATGTGTGGATTCAACCGGCCATCGTCAGGCCGCCGGACACGCTCAGCACCTGGCCGGTGACGAAGGCGGCGTCGCTGCTGGCGAAGAACAGCACCGCGCCGGGCAGGTCCTCGGGCTGGCCGATGCGGCCCAGCGGGATCGAGCGCGTGAAGGCTTCCATCAGCTTCTCGGGGTTGCCCGCGCCTTGTTTGTAGTCGGCGAACAGCGCGGTGTCGGTGGGCCCGGGGCAGACGACGTTGACGGTGATGCCGTGGCGCGCGTGTTCGCGGGCGATGGTCTTGGAAAAGGCCACCAGCCCGCCCTTGCAGGCGGCATAGACCGCCTCGCCGGAAGAGCCGACACGCGCGGCATCGGACGAAATGTTGACGATGCGCCCGGCCTTGCGCGCAACCATGCCGGGCAGCACCGCGTGGTGCATGTGCAGCGCGCCGGTCAGGTTGATGGCGATCAGCTTGTCCCACTGCGCCGGTTCGGTCTTGGTGAAGGGCTTGAACACGTCCCAGCCGGCGTTGTTGACCAGTACGTCGATGGCGCCCAGCTGGGCCTCGACCGCGGCGACCGCGGCATCGACGCTGGCGCGGTCGGTGATGTCGCACTTGCAGGCCTCGGCCACGCCGCCTGCGGCGCGGATGGCGTTCGCCACCGTCTCGGCCGCGTCGAGGTTCAAGTCGAAGACGGCGACGCGCGCGCCTTCGTTGCCGAAGCGGCGGCAGGTGGCACCGCCGATGCCGCCGCCACCGCCGGTGACGACGACGGTCTGGTTGTGGAATCGCTTCATCATGTGTCCTCTCGCTTGCACAGTGGGCCGGGAATGCATCGAGATCGCTTGAATCGATGCGCTTTATATGTCAATATATTGACCGAATTGTAGTTCTCATCGCGAAGACATGCAAGCACGACGTACCAAGGAAGAGTAGTGGAAAATCCTAGACCATCTAGCACGATCACCAAACTCGAGCTTGCCAACCGATTGTTCTTCAGACTCTATCAATGCGCAAATATGTTGCATAAAACCGGGTCACGCGCGGTGGAGGAAGAGGGCCTGACGACACAGCAGTGGGCGGTGCTGGGCGCGCTGTCGCGCGACAAGGCCGAAGGCGGCATGAGCATCGGCGACCTGGCCCGCTACCTGATGGTCAGCCGGCAGAACCTGTCGGGGCTGATCGGCCGCATGGAGCGCGACGGCCATGTCGTGGTCGCGGCCGACGGGCGCGACCGCCGCTCGCGCGTCGTGCGCATGACCGACTCAGGCCGTCACGTCTGGCAGGTGCTGGCGCAGCCGAAGATCCATGCGTACTACGAGCAGATCCTGGGCGACTTCTCGGTCAACGACGTCACGCACACGCTGCACTACCTGCTGAAGATACTGGAGAACATGCAGCGCCTCGATGCCCAATGGCACGGCGAGGACGAGCCGGCCGACACGGGCGTGCCGGCAGTGGGCTGATGCCGGCGGCCTGGAGCTTCAGCGTCCGGCCAGCGAAGCCAGCTGCCATAGCGCAAAGCCGGCCAGCAGCAGCGCCGAGCCGCGGTTGACCCAGGCCTGCGCGCGGGTGTCGAAGCGCGCGCGCAACCGGCCGACCAGCGCGCTGAGCAGCAGCCACCACGACGCCGAGCCCAGCAGCACGCCGGCAACCATGATCCACGGCGAGTTCACCGCCAGGCGCGCACCGAGCGTGCCGAACACCGCGATGAAGGAGAAGATCGTCGCCGGGTTCGACAGCGTCAGCGCGAAGGTGCCGGCAAAACACGACAGCAGCCCCACGCCGCCGCCGGCCTGCGCCGCCGCCTCGGCCGGCTTCGAGCGCCAGATGCGCCAGGCCAGCCACAGCAGGAAGGCAGCACCTCCCAGGGCCAGCGGCAAGCGCGCGCCGACCAGCGCATCGATGACCCAGCTGACGCCGAAGGCGCCGACCGCACCATACAGCGCATCGGCCGCTGCGGCACCCAGCCCGGTGGCCAGGCCGACGAGCGCGCCGCGCTGCAGCGTGCGCTGGATCACCAGCAGGCCGATCGGGCCCACCGGCGCAGCGATCGACAGGCCGATCAGCAGCGACTGCGCGAACAGGCCCGCTTCAAGCACCGCCCGCCGCGGCACGCCGCGCCAGGCCCTGCATCGCCAGCGCGTAACCGTCGATGCCGAAGCCGACGACGATGCCGGCCGCGGCCGGCGACAGGTACGAATGGTGGCGGAAGGGTTCGCGGGCGTGCACGTTGCTGATGTGCACCTCGATCGTCGGCACGCCCGCGCCCTTGACGGCGTCGTGCAACGCCACGCTGGTGTGGGTGTAGGCGCCGGCGTTGAAGACCACGCCCAGCAGCGTGCCGCCGCGGTGTGCCGCGCCGGCCTCGTGGATCCAGTCGATGAGCACGCCTTCGTGGTTGCTCTGACGGAAATCGACCGCCAGCCCGAGCGCCTGGCCGGTGGCCTCGCACAGCGCTTGCACATCGGCCAGGGTGGTCGAGCCGTACACCGCCGGCTCACGTACGCCCAGCAGGTTCAGGTTCGGGCCGTTGAGGACGAGGATCGTGGACATGTTCGAACTCACAGAACGATGCGCCAGTATCGCCGCTTCAGCGCCGCAGCCGCATGCGCCCGGGCAGCGGCACCGCGCGGCGCAGCACCTGCTCGCCCAGCCATTCGGCCGAACGCCGTGCGCGCTCGGCCACCAGCGGCAACGGCAGCTGCTGGTAGTCGTCGTTGAAGACCTCGAAGCTGTAGTCGCCGCGGTAGCCCATCGCGTCCAGCCGCTGCACCAGCTCGGCCACCATCGCGCTGTGCACGCCTTCACCGGGGAAGACGCGGAAGGTGCGCGCGGTGCTGATGCGCTCCTCGACGGTGCGGATCTCCTGCCACATGAAGTCGGCCAGCTGCACCAGGAAGATCTTGTCGGGGTCGACGAGTTCGAGGCCGGCCAGCGCGGTGTTCGCAGCGAGCGCATGGTACGAATCGAAGCCGAGGCCCAGGTTCGGCGCGTCGGCGCGCTGCACCACCTCCCAGGCGGTGGTGAACTCGTTGATCGTGCGCCCCCAGGACAGGCCCTCGTAGGCGATCCTGATGCCCAGCGGCACCGCCAGCATCGCCAGCTTGCGCAGGTCGCGCACGATCGCGTCCAGGTCGCTGCTGGCATGCTGGCTGGTGGAGGAGCACACCAGCAGCAGCGGCGCACCCAGCGCATGCGCCATCTCCAGCATGCCCTTGGCGATGTCGACCTTGTAGTCGTGCAGATGGCCCGACAGGCCCTCGAAGTCGCGCAGCACCTGAAAGCCGGTGACGCGCAGGCCGCTGGCGCGCACCACCTGCACCGCAGCGGCGACACCGCCCGGATGGCCGACGATATCGTTGGCCTTGAGCATCACCTGGCTGAAGCCGGCCTCGCGCATGGCCGCGAGCTTGGCGTCCAGCGGGCCGGCCAGCGTGATCGTGTCCATGCCGAAATCGTCGATGAAGCCGGTGGCCTGAGTCATCGCCGGCTCCTCAACCGTGGTGCACCAGCTCGAACATCAGCCCGCCGAGCTGCGCCACGGTGAGCGCGCCGCGCGCCTCGGTGTGCAGTTCGCCGGCCTCGACGAAGCTCACGCCGCGCGCACGCAGCGCCGCCACCGCCGCCGGCACGTCGGGGGTGCCCAGGCCGATGCGCTGCAGCGACTCCTCGCCCTCGACGTCGAGCAGGCCCGGCTCGGGCTCGATCAGCTGCCAATAGAAGCTGCCGCAGGGGCTGCGCAGGATGTGGCCCTTGGGCAGGATGCCGAAGCGCTGCGTGTCGTCCAGCCGTTCGAAGCCGAAGAGCTCGCGGTAGAACTCGCACCAATCCTCCATGCGGTCGTTGCCGATGTACTGCACCAGGCCGAACCAATGCAGCCCGGCCAGCGCCGGCGGATGTTTGTCGACGGTGGGGATCGGCACGAAGTCCACGTCCCAGATCGAAAACGCATCGGCACGGTCGACGAAGTAGATGCGGCTGGCGCCGACACCATGGACCGCCGGGATGTGCAACTCCATCACCTCCACCTGCACCGGCACCGCCCAGGCGCCGCGATCCAGCGCTCGGCGGTAGGCCGCGGCAGCATCGCGCACGCGGAAGGCCACCGCGGCGATCACCGGCGTCTCGGTCAGCGGTTCGCCGCGCGGCCGCGCACCGTCGTGGGCGTTGATGACGATGTTCATCGGGCCCTGCCGGTACAGCAGCACCTCGCGCGAGCGATGCCGCGCCACGGGCCGGAAGCCCATCGTCTCCAGCACCTGGCCCAGCGCCTGCGGCCGGCTGGTGGCGTATTCGACGAACTCGATGCCGGCCAGCCCCAGCGGGTTGGGCAGCTCGACGATGGCTTCACGATCGACGGTGGTCGGCATGGGCGTCTCCTTGGGGTTCAGGCCGCGCGGCGCTGGTCGAGCAGGCGGCGGAAATGCGCCTCCACCCGCGCCGCATCGGCCGGCCGGCCGGTGAAGAGTTCGAAGGCCCCGATCGCCTGCCCCACCGCCATCGTGCCGCCGTCGACGGTGGCGCAACCCCTGGCGCGCGCCGCGCGCAGCAGTTCGGTGTCCAGCGGGAAGTAGACGATCTCGGCCACCCAGAGTTCGGGCCGCAGCAGTTCGGCCGGCAGCGGCAGGCCCGGCAATTTGTCCATGCCGGTCGGCGTGGCATGGATCAGCCCGGTGGCGCCCTGCAGCGCGGCGGCCACGTCGGCGCCGGCGCTGACACGGCCCGCGCCGTAGCGCGCGTTCAGCGCCGCCGCCGCCTCGGCGGCGCGGCCGGCCTGGCGGTCGACGATCAGCAGATGCGCCGCGCCCAGCCGCAGCACCGCATGCGCGATGGCCGAGCCGGCGCCGCCGGCGCCGAGCAGCACCACGCGGCTCAGGCGTGCCTGCGGCAGCGCGCGCTGAAAGCCCCAGGCCCAGCCGGAGCCGTCGGTGTTGTGGCCGATGGCACGGCCGTCGCGGAACACCACGGTATTGACCGCGCCCATCGCCTGCGCTTCGTCCGACAGCGCGTCGAGCAGCGGAATCACCGCCTGCTTGCACGGGTAGGTGATGTTCAGCCCTGCGAAGCCCATCATCCGCGCCGCCTCGATCAGCGTCGGCAGCTTCTCGGCGCCGACCCGGGCCGCGTCCAGGTCGATCAGCTGGTAGTGCAGCTTCAGGCCCTGGTGACGCGCCTCCTCCTCGTGCATCGCCGGCGTCAGCGAGCGCTGGATGCCGGCGCCGATCAGGCCGACGAGCATCTGCGACGACCTCGGGCTCACTTGCGCAGCTTGGCCAGCTCGGCCTGCAGTTCGGCCACGGTCGCCGGGATCGACGCGCCGTGCTTGTCGATCACCGGCTTGAGCTTGTCGCGCAGCTTGGCCTGCTCGGCCGCCGGAAACTCGGAGACCTGCATGCCGCCCTTCTTCAGCGCGTCGAGTTGGCCGGCAGCGGCGTCGCGGTTGACCTGGCGCTGAAACTTCGCGGCCTCGGCCGCGGCGTCGCCGACGATCTTCTGCTCGGCCGGCGACAAGGTGTCCCAGACCTTCTTGCTGAAGATCAGCGACTGCGGGTTGTACTGGTGGTTGGTCAAGGTCAGGAACTTCTGCACCTCGTAGAACTTGTTCGCCTGGATCACCGACAGCGGGTTCTCCTGGCCGTCGATCGCCTTCTGCTCCAGCGCCGCGTACAGCTCGGGGAAGGCCAGCGGCGTCGGGTTCGCGCCCAGCGCCTTGACCCAGTCGACGTTGATGGCGTTGGGGATGACGCGCAGCTTCAGTCCGGCAACGTCCTCCACCGTGTTGACGGCGCGTTTGCTGTTCGTCAGCTGGCGGAAGCCCAGCTCGGTGTAGGCCAGGCCGACGATGCCCTTGTCGGCCAGTTTGGCGTGCACCTTCTGCCCGAAGGGGCCATCGACCACCGCATCGGCCTCCTTGGCGTTGGCGAACATGAAGGGGAAGTCGTAGACCTCGAAGTCCTTGACCTGCGAGGCCAGGATGCCGGAGTTCAGCATCACGAACTCGATCGTGCCGCCCTGCAGCGCCGAAACGTTGGCCGCGTCGCCGCCCAGCGTGCCGCCGGGGAAGACGTTGACCTTGATCTTGCCGCCGCTCTTGGCGGCCACCAGCTCGGCGAACTTGGACGCACCCTGCTCGAGCGGGTGGCCCTTGGGGTTCTGCAGAGCGAACTTGAAGGTGCGCTCCTTGATATCTTGCGCCAGTGCGGCCGACAGCGGCAGCAAGGTGGCCAGGCCGATGGCCAGGGCACGGGTCAGGGTCTTCATGGGCAGGGTCTCCAGGGGGTTGTGGGTGGGGAAAGGTATCAGCCGGTGAACCAGCGCAGCGGCACCATCACCAGCGAGGGGAACAGCACCAGTAGGAACATCACCGCGAACTGCGCCAGCATGAAGGGCACGACGCCGCGCGTCACCTCGTCCATCTTCATCTTGCCGACGCCGGCGACGACGTTCAGCACCGTGCCCACCGGCGGCGTGATCAGGCCGATGGCGTTGTTCATGATGAACAGCACGCCGAAGTACACCGGGTCGATGCCCGCGGCCTTGACCACCGGCATCAGCACCGGCGTCATGATCAGGATGGTCGGCGTCATGTCCATCGCCGTGCCGACGGCGATGATCAGCAGCATGATCGCGATCAGCAGCAGCGTCTGGTTTTCCATGAAGGGTTCCAGCAGCGTCACCAGTTCGGCCGGGATCTGCGCGACGGTGATCAGCCAGGCCGAGACCATCGCCGCGGCCACCAGGAACATGATCACCGCGGTGGTCTTGGCCGCGCTGACGAAGACCTCGTAGAGCTGGTGCAGCTTCAGCTCGCGGTAGATCACGGTAGAGACGAACAGCGCATACACCGCCGCCACCACCGCGGCCTCGGTGGGCGTGAAGACGCCGAACTTCAGGCCGACGAGCACGATCACCGGCAGGAACAGCGCCCAGGTCGAGGACCTGAATGCCTGCCACTTCTGCGCGCTGCTGGCCCTGGGCGGCGGCGCGATGTTCTCGCGCTTGGCCACCCACCACCAGGTGAGTGCGATGGCCGCGCCCATCATCAGCCCGGGCACGATGCCGGCCAGGAACAGCTTGCTGATCGATACATTGGCGGCGACGCCGAAGATGACGAAGCCGATCGACGGCGGGATGACCGGCGCGATGATGCCGGCCGAAGCGATCAGCCCGCCGGCGCGCGCCTTGTCGTGCCCGGCCTTGACCATCATCGGCAGCAGCAGCGCAGCCAGCGCCGCGGTGTCGGCCACCGCCGAACCCGACAACGCCGCCATCAGGCAGGCGGCGACGATGGCGACGAAGCCCAGCCCGCCGCGCACGTGGCCCACCAGGGTCAGCGCCAGGTTGACGATGCGTTTGCTCAGCCCGCCGACGTTCATGATCTCGCCGGCGAGCATGAAGAACGGCACCGCCAGCAGCGGGAAGCTGTCGGCGCCGTTGATGACGTTCTGCGCCAGGATCTGCGGATCGAACAGGTCCAGGTGCCACATCAGCGCGACACCCGACAGCAGCAGCGAGAAGGCGATCGGAATGCCCAGCGCCATGGCGAGCAGCAGCGAGCCGAGGAAGAGGGTGATGGTCATGGCGAGCTCCGGCTCAGCGCTTCGGGGACGACGGCGGCTGGTCGAGGTGCAGGTCCTGCACCTGCGCCAGGTCTTCGGATTCCTGCACCATCACCAACTCGTCGTCGCGGATGCGGCCGCTGAGCGCGCGCCAGGTCTCGCGTGCCAGCAGCACGGCGGCGCAGACTGCGAAGAACACGCCCGCGCCGTAGAACAGTCCCACCGACGCTCCGGTGACCGGCGCCTCGACATCCCAGTTGATCTGCGTCTGTGCCCAGCTGCCCTGGAACAGCAGCCAGCACACGTACAGCATCAGCAGGTGGCCGACGATCAGGCAGGCCTTCTTGCCCGCGCGCGGCAGACGCGACACCAGCATGTCGGTGCCGAGGTGGCCGTGCTCCTTGATCGCGACGATCGCGCCGAGGAAGGTCATCCACACGAACATCCAGCGCGACAGCTCCTCGCTGACGGTGATGCCGGAGTCGAAGGCGTAGCGCAGCACCACGTTGCCGAAGACCAGCAGCACCATCAGCGCCAGCAGCAGCACCATCAGCGCTTCGAGCAGCTTGCAGAAGCGGTCGAGCAGGACGTTCACGACTTGTCTCCTTCCACGCGCCGGCGTCGCGCCGGTCTGTACACGGATCGGCCACTGTCTCGGGCCGCGGAGTGTATTTTGTACGAACTAGTTAGTTTTCCAATCTAGGGACAAACCCTGACCCCGAACGAAGCGCGGTGGAAGCGCGCGGCGCTACTTGCGCACGAAGCGCACGATCATCTCGATGATGCTGTCGCGGCGCGCGACGGTAGCGGCCGGCGAGTCCAAGTCGCGCTTGAAGATCAGCGCGAAGGTGTGGCGGTTGGCGGTGTTGAAGAAGCTCAACGCGCTGATCGACATGTGCAGATCCACCGGGTCGAGCCCGCTGCGGAACACGCCGGCGCGCACGCCGCGTTCGTAGACGCCGCGCAGCCCTTCGATGGCCGGCACGTTGAGCTTCTGGATCAGCTTGCTCTGCGCCAGGTACTCGCCGCGGTGAATGTTCTCGGTCATCACCAGGCGGATGAAGTCCGGGTTCGCCAACTGGTAGTCGATGGTGAAGCCGACCAGCCGGCGCAGCGCGTCCTCGGGCGCCAGGTCCTGCAGATGCAGGCGGGTTTCGATCTCGCGGATGCGGCGGTAGGCCTCCTCCAGCACGCGGATGTACAGCCCTTCCTTGCTGCCGAAGTAGTAGTAGATCATGCGCTTGCTGGTGCGCATGGCCTCGGCGATGACGTCGATGCGCGCCCCGGCCAAGCCTTTTTCCGAGAACTCGTGCGTAGCCACTTCGATGATGTCGGCCATCGTGCGATCGGGGTCGTTGGTGCGCGGTTCGGCCGCCTTGGGCCGCGCCGCACGCGAGCGCTTTTGTACTGACTGGTTCATGGGCCGCGGAGCTTAACCGAAGCCCCGCCCGGCAGCGGCCCTTGTCAGCCCTTGTTGGTTTCGCGTCATGGTCCGGTCAGCGCGGCGGTTGAAGATCCACGGCAACCGCGCGGTGCTGCGGGCCTTGTTCCACCCCATCGAGGAGACGATATGGAAACTGATCTGGCCAGACGGATCTCGGCAATGCCGAAATACCAGGAGCTGAAGCGCAAGCGCAGCAGCTTCGGCTGGTGGCTGACGCTGGCGATGATGGTCGTGTACTACGGCTTCATCCTGCTGGTGGCCTTCAACAAGGAATTCCTGTCGCAGCGCCTGGGCGACGGCGTGATGACGATGGGCATCCCCATCGGCTTCGGCGTCATCGTCTTCACCATCGTGATCACGGCCATCTACGTCAAGCGCGCCAACGGCGAGTTCGACGACCTGTCGGAAGCCGTGGCGAAGGCGGTGCTGAAATGAGCCCAATCCAACACAACCCCCATCTGCGCCGCGCGCTGACCTTGGCCGCGCTGTTCGGCGTGTCCTTCGCGGCCTGGTCCGCCGGCGCCGACCTCGGCCAGGCGGTGAAGCAGGCCACCAACTGGACGGCGATCGGCATGTTCGCGGTCTTCGTTGTCGCCACGCTGTTCATCACCAAGTGGGCGGCGTCCAAGACCAAGTCGGCCGCCGACTTCTACACCGCCGGCGGCGGCATCACCGGCTTCCAGAACGGCCTGGCGATCGCCGGCGACTACATGTCGGCGGCCTCGTTCCTGGGCATCTCGGCAGCGGTCATGGCCAGCGGCTTCGACGGGCTGATCTATTCGATCGGCTTCCTCGTCGGCTGGCCGGTGATCACCTTCCTGATGGCCGAGCGGCTGCGCAACCTGGGCAAGTTCACCTTCGCCGACGTCGCCGCCTTCCGCTTCAAGCAGGCGCCGGTGCGCATCTTCGCGGCGTCGGGCACGCTGGTCGTCGTCGCCTTCTACCTGATCGCGCAGATGGTCGGCGCGGGCCAGCTGATCAAGCTGCTGTTCGGGCTGGAGTACTGGATCGCGGTGGTCATCGTCGGCGCGCTGATGATGGTCTACGTGCTCTTCGGCGGCATGACCGCCACCACCTGGGTGCAGATCATCAAGGCCTGTCTGCTGCTGGGCGGCGCCACCTTCATGGCCTTCATGGTGCTGCTGCACTTCGGCTTCAGCCCCGAGGCGATGTTCGCCGGCGCGGTGAACATCAAGACCGACCTGGCGATGAAGGACGGCAAGACGGCGACGGTGGCCTCGCAGATCGGCCAGTCGATCATGGGCCCCGGCAACTTCGTCAAGGACCCGATCTCGGCCATCAGCTTCGGCATGGCGCTGATGTTCGGCACGGCCGGGCTGCCGCATATCCTGATGCGCTTCTTCACCGTGCCCAGCGCCAAGGCGGCGCGCAGCTCGGTGATGTGGGCCACCGGCTGGATCGGCTACTTCTACCTGCTGACCTTCATCATCGGCTTCGGCGCCATCACCTTCGTGCTCACCAACCCGCAGTTCCTCGACGCCAACGGCGGCCTGCTCGGCGGCGGCAACATGGCGGCGATCCACCTGGCCAACGCGGTCGGCGGCAACGTCTTCCTCGGCTTCATCTCGGCGGTGGCCTTCGCCACCATCCTGGCGGTGGTCGCGGGCCTGACGCTGTCGGGCGCCTCGGCGGTGTCGCACGACATCTACGCCACGGTGGTGAAGAAGGGCACGGCCGACAGCGCCTCGGAACTGCGCGTGTCGAAGATCACCACGGTGTGCCTGGGCATCATCGCGGTGGTGCTGGGCATCGCCTTCGAGAAGCAGAACATCGCCTTCATGGTCAGCCTGGCCTTCGCCATCGCCGCATCGGCCAACTTCCCGGTGCTGTTCATGAGCGTGCTGTGGAAGGACTGCACCACGCGCGGCGCGGTCATCGGCGGCTTCCTCGGGCTGATCTCGTCGGTGGTGCTGACCGTGGTGTCGCCATCGGTGTGGGAAGCCACGCTCGGCAACCCCAAGGGCTCGGCGCTGTTCCCCTACACCAGCCCGGCGCTGTTCTCGATGACCATCGGCTTCGTCGGCATCTGGTTGTTCTCGATCCTGGACAACAGCCAACGCGCCAAGGTCGACCGTGCCGGCTTCCTGGCGCAGCAGGTCCGTTCCGAGACCGGCATCGGCGCGTCCGGCGCCTCCGGCCACTGACCGGGCGGGACATTGCCGTGGCGACAGCACGTGGCGCTGCGGCAAGATCGTCGGGACTGCGGGCCTCGGCCGCGCAGTCCCTTTTTGCTTGCGAACCGCCCATGACGGCCGCCTTCGACTTCGACGTCCCGCCCTTCGACACGCTCACCGCGGCGCAGCAGGCGCTGCTGCGCGCCACCGCCGGCATCGTGCACTTCGCGGCCGACGACCCGGTGCTGACGCCGGAGATGGAGCCGACCCACGCCTACCTGCTGGTCGAAGGCCACGTGCAGCGCCAGGCCGGCGTGCTGCCCGAAGCCACCTACGGCGCCGGCACGCTGTTCGGCGCACGCGCGCTGCTGGCGGCACGCGCCACCAGCACGTCGATGGCGCTGGACGCGGTCACGGCCTGGCAGATCCCGAAGGCCACCTTGCAGTCGCTGCTGTCGGCCAACCCGGTCTTCTGCGCGGCGGTGTTCGCCGAGATCGCGCACCGCCTGTCCAGGCAGGAGGCGCGCGGCGAGCAGCGCGAGTTCCTGTCGCTGATGATGGCGCGGGTGCGCGACGCCTATGTGCGCAAGCCCTTCTACGTGGACGGCGCGCTCGACCTGGTCTCCGTTTGCGCGCTGATGGCCGAGGCCGGCCAGAGCAATGCGCTGGTGCGCGACGGCCAGCGCATCGGCATGTTCACCACCACCGACCTGCGCGATGCGCTGTTGCGCCGCGCCGACGGCCAGGGCGGCTACCTGCCGCCGCAAGCGGTGGCGGTGCGCGAGGTGGCGCGCTTCGACCTGATCACGGTCGACGCCGACGCCGAGCTGTTCGAAGCGCTGCTGCTGATGATCCGCCACCGCGTACACCGCGTGCTGGTGCGCGACGGCGGGACAGAAGTCGGCGTGTTGAGCCAGCTCGACCTGATGAGCTTCGTCTCCAACCACTCGCACATCATCGCGCTGCAAATCGAGCAGGCCGAATGCGTGGCCGACCTCAAGGCCGCGGCGCTGCAGATGGACGGGCTGGTGTCGCTGCTGCACGGCGGCGGCGTCAAGGTCGAGGTCATCAGCAGCATGGTGCGCGTGCTGAACGCGCAGGTGTTCGCGCGGCTGTGGTCCTTCGTCGCGCCGCCCGAGCTGGTCGCCAACAGCTGCCTGCTGGTGATGGGCAGCGAAGGCCGCGGCGAGCAGATCCTGAAGACCGACCAGGACAACGCGCTGCTGCTGCGCGACGGCTTCGTCTGCGAAGGCCTGCCCGCCATCGCGCAGAGCTTCAACAGCGCCCTGATCGAATTCGGCTACCCGCGCTGCCCAGGTGACATCATGCTCACCAACCCGCTGTGGCGCGCGCCGCTGGCCGAGTTCCGCCAGCACATCCGCGGCTGGATCTATGGCGCCGCGCCCGAGGGGCCGATGCATCTGGCGATCTTCATGGACGCGGTCTCCGTGGCCGGCGACGCCGGCCTGCTGCAGCAGGCCCGGCAGTTCATGCACGAGGTGCTGCCCGACAACGACGCCTTCCTGGCGCGCTTCGCCAGCGCGGTGGAGCAGTTCACCGAGCCGGCCGGCTGGTGGGCACGGCTGACTGCGCACCGCGGCCGCGACGAACAGCTCTTCGACCTGAAGAAGCTCGGCACCTTCCCCATCGTGCACGGCGTGCGCAGCCTGGCGCTGCAGTCGCACATCGGTGCGCTCGGCACCGCGGAGCGCGTGCGCGCGCTGGTCGACGCGCGGCAGCTCGATGCCGACCTGGCACGCGACCTGGTCGAGGCGCTGCATTTCCTGATGGGCCTGAAGCTGCGCAACAACCTGGCGCAGCGCCAGCGGGGCCAGCCGGTGGACAACCTGGTGCGCATGTCGGCCATGAGCACGCTGGAACGAGACCGGCTGAAGGATTCGCTGGCCATCGTCAAGCGCTTCCGGCAGCACCTGCAGCAGCACTTCAAGCTGGGCGCGCTGTAGCGCCCGGTCAGCGCTGCGCCTCGGCGATGCCCAGCAACTGGTCACGCAGCCAACGCAGGCCGGCGTCGTGCACGGCACGCGCCGGCCAGCACACCAGCGCACGATAGCGCGGCAGTTCGAAGGGCAGCGGCTGCACGCGCAGCCGCGCGCCGAAGGAAGCGGCCACCCGGCTGCCCAGCACCGCGGCATGGTCGCTGTGTTCCAGCAGATGCACGATCTGCGCGAAGCTCGTCACCGCCACCTGCACGCGGCGCCGCAGCCCCTGGCGCGCCAGCGTCGCGTCGATCAGGTCGTCCAGCGCCGAGCTGCCGTAACCCAGGAACACCTGGGGAATCTCGCAGAAGCTGTGCAGCGTCGGCTCCTCCTCGGCGCGCGGGTGGCCGGCGCGCAGCGCGTAGACGTAGCTGTCCTCGTACAGCGTCGCCGACTCGATGCTCTCGGTCATCTGCACCCGTGCCACCACCGCCAGGTCGAGTTCGCCGCGCTCCAGCCGCTCGGCCAGAGAGCCAGCGCCAGGCGGCTCCCAGACGATGCGCACCGCCGAGCCCACGGCCGCCAGGCGCTGTGCCAGCGGCGGCAGGAAGCGCTGGCTCGGGAAGTCCGAACCGGCGATGCGGAAGACGCGGTTCGACACCGCCGGGTCGAACTCGGCATCGCCGGCGAGCAGCGCCGACAGCTCGGCGAGCAGCTTGTCGACCTGTGCCGCCATCGCCAGCGCGCGCGGCGTCGGCGTCACGCCGTGCCCGGTGCGGCGGAACAGCGGGTCGTCGAAGACCTGGCGCAGCCGGTTCAGCGAGGCGCTGACCGCGGGCTGGCTGAGGAACAGCCGCGCCGCCGCGCGCGACACGCTGCGCTCGCGCATCAGCGCGTCGAAGGTGCGCAGCATGGCCACATCGAGGCTGCGGATATCACGCAAAGCCATATCGGTTATCCAAAGTTTGGAATTGTCGGCACGCGGGGCACTGACTCATCATCGCTTGCGCCACGTCAAAGAAAACGGAGACAAACGATGATGCAACGGCGAAGTGTGATCGCAGCGCTGGCCGTCCTGGCTGCCGCGCCGCTGCGGGCGCAGAACGCGCCCTTCCCCAGCCGCATGATCCGCATCGTGCCCTTCGGCACCGCCGGCGGTCCGATCGACACGATCGCACGCGCCTATGCCGAGAAGCTGCAGGCGCGCTGGGGGCAGACGGTGATCGTCGAGGCCAAGCCCGGCGCCAGCGGCATCGTCGCCACCGACTTCGTCGCGAAGAGCCCGCCCGACGGCCACACGGTGATGTTCACGCTGCCGCTGACGCACATCAACGTGCCGATCCTGCAGAAGGTGCCCTACGACCCGGTGCGCGACTTCACGCCGCTGTCGATGATCGCCACAGGCGGGCCGATGATCGTGGTGCGTGCCGACGCGCCCTTCAGCGACGTGAAGGGCTTCGTCGAGTTCGCGAAGCAACAGGGCAAGCC
>CAYUPF010000097.1:2393-15103 GCA_964446545.1 uncultured Rubrivivax sp. | reverse complement strand
TCGTGTCCAGGCGCACGATGCCGAAGGCCATGCCGTAGAAGATGCGGCCCTGCGAGTCGCACTTGACCGGGGTGTACATGCCGTTGAGTCGCGGGTCGCTGCCCGAGCGGATCGACATCACCGTCTCGCCGGTGTCCAGGTCCATGCCGATGTGGTGGCGGTCGTTCCAGCGGTCGGCGAAGTAGCCTTCGATGATCGCCATGCGGCTGCCGCCGCTGATCATCGGCACGATCGAGATCGACGACACGTCGGCGCGCGCCCACAGCTGGCTCCAGCGGTGCTGAGCATGGTCCCAGCGGAAGGCCGCGGCACCCTGCGGGCCGGGCCGCGTGGCGCCGGTGACCATGTTGCCGAAGAAGCTCTCGGTGGACAGCATCGGCGCCTCGTCGCCCTTGATGTTGTTGACGACGAAGGCGTCGTCGCCGTAGATCGCCACCGACTGCTCGGACTGCACGGTGTGAATGCCCGCGCCCATCTCGACCTCGATCTGGTCGGCGATGCGCAGCGACGGCATGCCCGGCCGCTGCTGCCAGCCGGCGGGCAGCTGGTCGCGCCAGAAGGCCACCAGCCGCATCTTCTTCGCGCCGTCGGTGATGACCACCAACTGGTCCTCGCCGGGGCCGAAGCCCATCAGCGTCGGCGTCGAGCCGGTGCCGTCGCCGATCTTCGGCGGCGGCATCGTGATGCCGCGGTCGTAGGTCGCGGCCCAGGCGCCGCTGGCCTCGTCGCTGCGGATCTTGCCGTCGGCGCCGACCACCAGCCGGTACATCGTGGTGTTCGACGCGACATAGACGGCGCCGCCGCCGCACTCGGGCCCGGTGGCGAAGCTGTTCATGAACATCTCGTCCGCACCGGGCACGCGGAACACGTCGATCAATTCCAGCGTCTGCCGGTTCAGGGTCAGCACCTTGCCGCCGAAGGTGTTGATGACGACGAAGCCGTTGAAGCTCATGCCCATGCCGAAGGTCACGTCGCCCTTGTGGCGGGTGTGGGTCCTGACGCGCTCGTTGTCGAACAGCGCATCGTCCAGGGTCACCACGTGCGCCGGCTTCATCGCCGACAGCGGGTCCTTCGGGTCGACCTGGTCGATGCGGAACACCTGGCGCGCGTTGCAGCCGATGAACGCGTCCTCGCGCGTCAGCACCGCATAGATCGCGCCGGTCACCGACTGGTCGGTGGCGGCGCTGAGCATGCGGTTCGGCTGCGCCTGCATGTAGTCGAGCAGGCCCTGCTCGTTGCCGGCGTCGAGGAACTCGCGCACCGCGTCGGCCTGCGCCAGGCGCTGCTGCGGCGTGATCGCGCTGTAGTTGCGGAGGCGATTCGGCACGTCCATGCGCGCCACCTCGACCAGCTTGCCGTCCTCGGTGCGGAGCTTGCGCAGCGAGAAGCCGGCCCACCACCAGTGGATCTCCTGGCCGGCCACGGTGTCGGTGACCGAGGGCAGGCTGACCGATTCGTTGGGCACGATCTGCAGCGATTCGGGCGTGACTTCGTAGAAGCCGCGCGGCACCGCGAACTCGGTGCTGTCGGTCGCGGCGTCGTTCCAGTGGGTCTGGTTGTTGTACGACTGCGCGAGGAAGGGGTTGGGCGTCGGGCCGGCGCGCTTCGAGGACGGGGACGGGTTGCTCATGGAAGTCTCCTGAAAATGTGTGGTGTTGAGAGGATCAGTCGGCCTTGGCGCCGGAAATCCGGACCAGCTTTTCGACCACCGGCACGGTGGTCTCGTAGGAGCGCTTGAAATCGGCCGACGAGCCGCCCTTGCCTTCCATGCCGTAGACCTGGAAGCGCGCTTTCATCTGCGGCGTCTGCGCGGCGGCGCGTGCCGCCTCTTCCAGTTGGGCCAGCACCGGCGCCGGCGTGGCGGCCGGGGCCAGCAGGCCGATCCAGCCGATGGCCTTGAACTCGGGGTCGGTGAAGCCGGCCTCGGACACCGTCGGCACGTCCGGCAGGTCCTTCAGCCGCGTTTCGCCCATGATGGCCAGCGCACGCAGCTTGCCGCTTTGCAGATGCGGCGCGATCGACCCGGCCGAGACGATGGCCCAGGGCACCTGGCCGCCGACCAGGTCCTGGATCAGCGGGGCTTCGCCCTTGTAGGGCACGTGCGAGGCGTCCAGGTCGCGCGACTGGCTCAGGTAGGCGCCCATCAGGTGCGCGACGGTGCCGTTGCCGAACGAGCCGTAGCTGAGCTTGCCCTTGTTCTGCTTGGACCAGGCGACGAACTCCTGCATCGTCTTGGCCGGCACCATCGAGCTATTCACCGTCAGCACCGTGGGGCCGGTGCAGACCTCGGAAATGAAGGCCAGGTCGCGCTTCACGTCATAGGGCACCTTGGCGACGATGAAGGGCATGGTCGTGATCGGCGCCGAAATCGTGAACAGCACGGTGTAGCCGTCCGGCGCGGCGCGCGCCACGGCCTGCGTGCCCAGCATGCCGGTCGCGCCCGGCCGGTTGTCGACGATGATGGTCTGCTTCAGCCGCTTGCCCATCTCTTCGGCCATCGTGCGCGCCAGCGCGTCGGCGCCGCCGCCGGGCGGCAGCGGCACGACCATGGTGATCGGTTTGCTGGGGTAGTTCTGCGCCAGGGCATGGCCGGCACAGGCCAGCGCGGCTGCGGCGAAGAGGGCTTTCAGGGAAGTGGTCTTCATGGGGTCTCCTTCAGGGGTGTGCGGGTTCAACGGCGGTGGGCCACGTGCGGCCCGGGCTCGGGTTGGTAGAGCTCGTCGATCAGGTGCGCGCGGCGTGCGCGCGCCGTCGCCTGGTTGATGTAGCCCTTGTCGGCGATCTCGTTGGCGTCCATCGACGGCGGTTCGGCCAGCAGCGACAGCCGCGCCACGCTCATGGACGTGCTGCCGCTCTGCTTGCCCAGTCGTTCGCTCAGCGCCGCGATCAGCGCCGGGTGCCTGACCAGCGCCTCGGCGTCGAGCGCGGCCAGTTCGGGGGTCAGGCGGCGGCAGGCGGCGATGTTCGGCCAGGCGAGCGCGGCGATGAAGTCCTGGTCGTGGCCACAGACCACGGCGTCGCTGAGCAGCGGCGAGCAGCACTCGACGAGGCCCAGCCGGATCGCGCCGGTGCGCACCCAGGTGCCGTTGGCGAGCTTGAAGTCCTCGACCACGCGGCCGGCGAAGGCCACGCCCTGGGCCGGGTCGGCAGGGTGGGCCAGGCGCACCGCGTCGCCGATCAGGAAGTAGCCCTCGTCGTCCAGCGCGGCCTCGCTCAGGTCAGGCCGCTGCGCATAACCGCCGAAGCGGAAGGCCAGGCCGACGCGGATCTCGTAGCGGCCGTCGCCGCCGGGCTGCGGCACCAGCTTGATGGTCGTGCCCGCGGTAGGGATGCCGACGTTGCCCAGCTCGTCGCCGACGGCGTTGTTGAAGCAACCCGAGCCGGCGGTCTCGGTCGAGCCCAGGCCGGTGGTGAACTGGATGCGTTCGCCGACGGTGCGCTCGGCCACGGTTTGGATGCGCTGCCAGACATCGCGCGGCAGGCTGGCGCCGCCGTAGCCGAGATTGACCACCTTGGCGAAGAAGCTCTTGGCCAGCAGCGGGTCGCGTTCCAGTTCGCCGGCCAGCATCGCCCAGGCGGTGGGCACGCTGTTGAACAGCGTCGGCGAGATCTCGCGCAGGTTGCGCAAGGTGCGCTCGAACTCGCCCGGCATCGGCTTGCCGTCGTCGATGTAGTGCGTGCCACCGGTCAGCAGCACGCGGTTCAGGTTGACCAGCAGGCCGAAGGCGTGATGCCAGGGCAGCCAGTCGAGGAACACCGGCTGCGACTCGGTCAGGTGCGAGAAGCCGACGTGCACCAGACGCACCAGCGCGCGGAGGGTGTCGAAGGTGACGGTCACGCCCTTGGGCGCGCCGGTGGAGCCGGAGGTGAAGAGCACACGCGCCACGTGCTCCGGGCGGATGGCGGCGTGCGCGGCGGCGATCGCCGCCTGGCGCTGCGGCGTCAGCGGCGTGTCGATCAGCTGCTGCCACGACACCTGGTCGCTCGCCTTGTCGTCATTCGTGCCTTCGACGGCGATGACCCGCACGCTCGACGAGTCCAGCGCGGCGGTGGCGCGGGCGTAGTCGGTCGCCGACTGCACGAACAGCGCGGCCGGCGGCACCAGGTCGCGCACGCCCTTCAGGCGCGCGAAGTCGCTGCTGCGCAGCGCATAGGCCGACGACACCGGCGCGGTCGGGATGCCGACGTATTCGGCGGCGTAGAACAGTACCGCCTGCTCGATCGAATTTCCCGACAGCAGCATGATGGGGTGCCGCGGGTCCAGGCCCAGCTCCAGCAGGCCGGCGGCCACTGCCTGCACCTGCTGCCAGAACTGCGCCCAGCTCAGGCGGCGCCAGGAGCCGTCAGGGCCGCGTTCGCACAGCGCCGGGCTGCTGCCCCGGCGCTCGGCCCACAGCGGCAGGAACTCGGCGAAGCTGGTCTGCTCTACTGCGGGCAGCGGGTTGGCCGAGCGCAGGATCAGCGTGCCGTCGGCGCGGGTTTCGACCAGCGCCTTCAGCACCGGGGCGCCGGTGGCCCGGAAGGGCAGGCCGCGCATCGCGTCGAGCCGGGGTTCGGAAGTGCTCATCGGGCTTGTCTCCGTCTGTAGTCGCGCTCTGGCAAAACATGCCGATCGCGTGACTCGAATTCTGGAGACGAGGCCGTGCTGCGTCGCTATCCGCGTTGGCTAGTCGTGCCGGGTCGCGGCGTGTCGCACCTCGCTCGGGTGCATGGCACGCACGGTTGCAGCCATGAAATGTCAATCGGCCTTTTGCAGCTTGGGCGCCGCCCACGTTCCGTTCTGGACCGATGCCTTGGGCTCGTAGATCCGCAGCACCGCGTAGAACGGACCGTCGGGCGCCGGCAGCCAGTTCGCCTCCTTGCCGACAGCGGGCGCTTCAGCCTGCACGTACAGCGACAGGCTGCCGTCGGCATCGCGCAGCAGATGGGGTTCCATCGACGAGTTGATCAGGTAGCGCTTCAGCGGGTTGGCCACCAGCAACTGGGTCTTGCCGTCGTACATGGTCAGCGACCAGAAGGCGTCGTTGGGCGGAAGGCCGTCCTTGGGAAAGCGCAGCACGTAGCGGTGCTTGGACGCGTCCGCCGGCTGGCCGTCAGCATCGACGAAGTAACCGGTGTAGATGGCCTCTTCGCCGGAATTGCCGTAGATCCCCAGCCGCGCGCCGGCGAAGCGGTACATGTAGTTGTTCTTCAGGTGCGATCGCGTGCCGAAGAAGTCCGAGCTCGAAACCTTCTTGGTGTCCACCTGCGTCTTCTTGAACTCGGCGAACTGCTGCTTGCCGTCGGCGATGCCGGCCTCGAGCGCAGATCTCATCTCCGGCGAAAGCTGCGTTTCGTCGAAGGGCTTGCCCGGTGCGATGCCGATGCTGGCGAAGCGCTTCATCAGGGCCGCCTCGCTCGGCTGCGGCGGCGCGAAGCCGAGCATGAAGTTCAGGTAGCGAAACATCGCGACGGAGTCGGTCATGCCCGCCACCGGCTGCGGCCAGTCGACGGCAGGGGCCGCCGGCGGTGCCTTCGTGCCAGCGAATGCCGACAGCGGCTGCACCTTGTAGCCGGCTTGCACCTCGCGCACCTGCTCGATGTCCTGCACATCGAAGAGCTGCGTGCGGTACAGCGCGTACACGATGTCGGATTCGGCGCGGATCACCTTCTTCACGCCCTTGGGCATCTTGCCTTTCCAGCGAGGCCCGGCAATCAGGAAGCTGCCGCCGTCGGAGCCGGTGGTGCGCCGGCCCAGGTAGGCAAAGTTGTGGGTATAGAGGTCGATCAGCTGCACCGAGTAGTAGCGCTTCGGGTCGACCTTGGGCAAGGTGAGCACGATCGGCTCGGCGCGCAGATCCAGCCACGCAAAGGAGTAAGGCGTGTCGGAGTTCGGCGTGATGATGGCCTTGTCGTCAGGGGTGAAGACGTTGGCGGTATTGCCGATCTGGTTCAGCGGGGCCTTGAAGTCCTCGCTCTTCGGATCCAGGGCTTGCGCATGGAAGGTCGAATAGCTGGACACGACCGGAAATCCGTAGAGGTAGGCCTGCGCCGCGATCTTGCGCGCCTCTTCCGCCGAAGCCGAAACACCGGCGGCCTGCACCGAGCCTGCCGCGAACCAGACCGCGAGCAGAACGGAGGTGGTTGGAAGGAACTTGCGCAACGGCATCATCGATCGGTCCTGACGTGTTGAGTGGATGACGCCGCACTTCGACCGTCCGGCACGAGAAAGAGAGGCTACAAGGGAAACTGCATGACACCCTTCAGTTCGCGGTGAACTCGGCACCCAGGATGGCTGCGATGTCCTGACGCTCACCCAACAACCTCACCACATCCAGATGATCGCCGCGCTCGAAGTAGAACCACAACAGGGGAAACTTTGCGACCTGCCAGGTCCGAAGCCCCGGAACGCCCAGCCGCTTTCCGAGTACCGGCGAGCCAATGCCCGGGTCGAGTTCAATCCGGTCGAGCGCAGCGTTGGTCGCCTTGACCAACCTCACGGCGACCCGCGTCCCGGCTTCATTGCGGTAGTAGCGCGCTTCGGCCTGCTGGTCGCGCGACGCCTGCGGGCGCAGAACCGCCGGCTTCAATCGATTTCGCCACGAGCGATGGCCAGCAGTTCCTTTTGATTTGCCTTGGTGCGACGGCGGCCAGGGCCGGACGCCAGCCCCTCTTCGATCAGATCACGAAGCCTCTTCCTGGCCTGCTCTTCCTGGTCCCGGCGCACCAGGTCACGGATGTACTCGCTGGTGTTGCCATAGTTACCCGTGGACACCCGGTTGTCGATGTACTCCCGCATCGACTCGGGCAGGGCAAAGCTCATGGTCTGGCGGCTCATGGCATGATCTTGCGCATCCTGACAACAGTTGTCAACTGCCGAAGGTCGGCACTGCGCCGACAGCCGCCACCGCCTTCTATGCGTTCGATCGCGCCTCGGCATGGGCCACCGAATAGCTCTTGCGCAGTTCGTTCTTCAGCACCTTGCCGACGCTGGACATCGGCAGCGCGTCGCGGAACTCGACGCTGCGTGGCAGCTTGTAGCCGGCGATCAGCTCGCGGCAATGCGCCTGGATCGATTCGAGGTCGGCCGTCTGTCCGGGCTTGAGCACGACCACCGCGTGCACCGCCTCGCCCCACTTGTCATGCGGGATGCCGATCACCGCGCACTGCGCCACTGCCGGGTGGCTGGCCAGCGCGTTCTCGACCTCGCCCGAGTACACGTTCTCGCCGCCGCTGATGATCATGTCCTTCAGGCGGTCGGCGATGTAGACGAAGCCGTCCTCGTCCATGGTGCCGCCGTCGCCGGTGTGCATCCAGCCGTTGCGCACCGCCTTCGCCGTTTCCTCCGGCTTGTTCCAGTAGCCGAGCATCACGTTGGCGCCGCGCACGATGATCTCGCCGACCGTGCCGCGCGGCACTTCGTTGCCGCCGGCATCGACGATCTTCAGCTCGACGTTGGCCACGGCCTTGCCGGCCGCGCGCAGCCGCTTGCCATGGTGATCCTCGGGCAGCAGCACGGCGGCGGTCGGCGCCAGCTCGGTCATGCCGTAACCCTGGTAGAAGCCGACGTTGGCGAAGACCTTGCGGGCCCGCTCCAGCAGCGTCTGCGAGATCGTCGACGCGCCGTAGATCAGCCGTTGCAGCGACGACAGGTCGATCTGCGCCGCGGCTTGCGGGTTCTTGTCGAGCCAGTCGAGCGTCATCTGCAGCACCGTCGGCGCCATCACCGTCTGGGTGACGCGTTCGCTGGCGATGGTCTCCAGCGTGAGCTTGGGCTCGAACATCGGGATCACGACATGCGCGCCGCCGGTCAAGAACAGCGCCACCGTCGGACCGAAGTCGGCCAGATGGAACATCGGCATGCAGTGCAGGAAGCGTGCGTCGGCGCCGAGATTGCCGATGAGCATCGAGCTCATCGCCGCGCTGGCCAGGTTGGCGTGGCTAAGCATCACGCCCTTGGGAAAGCCGGTCGTGCCGCCGGTGTAGAAGATGCCGGCCAGGTCGTCGCCATGGCGGTAGGCGTCCTCGACTGGGTCGCTCTGTGCGATCAAGGCCTCGTAGTTGAGCATGCCCGCCGGCGTTTCGCCGTCACCGGCGTAGATCAGATGGCGGATCGTCTTCGCCTTGCCGGCCAGCGACGCGGCCACGGCCTTGAAGGTGTCGTCGACGATCAGCACCACGGTGCCCGAATCGTCCAGCGAATACAGGATCTCGGCCGGGCTCCAGCGGATGTTGACCGGGCTCAGCACCGCGCCGGCCCAGGGCACGGCCATGTCGTACTCCAGGTAGCGCTGCGAGTTCAGCGAATACATCGCCACGCGGTCGCCGGTGGCCACGCCCAGCTTGCGCAGCGCGCCGGCCAGCCGCGCCACGCGGTCGCCGAACTGGGCGTAGGTCGTGCTGCGGCCCATGAAGCGGATGCCTTCGTCGTTGGGGCGCTGTTGCAGGGCCTTGTGCAGGCCGAGGGTCATGTGCATGTCTGTCTCCGGTCAGGATGAGTGGAAGATGAGGTGGGTGGCTGTTGTCAGTCGAACACGATCACGCCGCGCGCGTTGCGGCCCTGCTCGAGGTCGTCGAAGGCCTGCGGCGCCTCGTCGATGCGGTAGCGGCGCGTGATCAGTTCGTCGAGCTTGAGCTTGCCGGCCTGGTACAGCGACACCAGCCGCGGAAAGTCGACGCGCGGCCGCGTCGAGCCGTAGAAGCTGCCCTGGATCGACTTCTCCTCCATCACCAGCGACGCGGTGCGCAGATGGGTCAGGTCGGCCGGCGCGGCCAGCCCGACGACGATGGCGGCGCCGCCCTTGCGCAGGCAGCCATAGGCCTGAGCGACGACCTCGCCGTGGCCGACGCACTCGAACGCATAGTCGGCGCCGCCGCCGGTGAGCTTGCGCAACTCCTTCACCGGGTTGTCGGACTGGGACGCGTCGAACACGTGCGTCGCGCCGAACACCCGGGCCATCTCCAGCTTGGCGGCCAGCGTGTCGACGGCGACGATCATCGTCGCGCCGGCGATGCGGCAGCCCTGGATCGCGCTCAGGCCCACGCCGCCGGCGCCGAAGACCACGCACACCGAGCCGGGCTCGACCTTGGCGGTGTTGCAGGCCGCGCCCCAGCCGGTCATGACGCCGCAGCCGATCAGCGCGCAGCGGTCCAGCGGCACGTCGGGCGTGATCCTGACCAGGCTGTTCTCGTGCAGCGTCGCGTATTCGGCCATCACGCCGCAGCCGGCCATGACGTTGAGCGGATTGCCGGTCAGGTCGCGCGTGCGCAGCTGTCCGCCGGGCAGGCTGAAGGGCGAGGCATTGCCCACGTCGCACAGGTGCGGCCGGCCGGTGCTGCAGTAGCGGCAGCGGCCGCAGCTGTTGACGAAGCTGCTGATGACGTGGTCGCCGACCTTCAGGTCGGTGACACCGGCGCCGACCTGCGCGACCACGCCGGCCGCCTCGTGGCCGAGGACGATCGGCGGCGGCAGCGGCAAGGTGGCGTTGGTGACCGACAGGTCGCTGTGGCAGACGCCGCAGGCGGCGATCTTCACCAGCACCTCGTTCGCGCCGGGCGGGTCGACGTAGATGTCCTCGACGCGGACGGTGCTGCCGTCGCCACGGAAGACGACGGCCTTGGCGGAAACTTGCATCTTCGATCTACTTTCCAGGGTGGCTTGGAGCAGCCGCTGTAGCGACCGCCCCTGACCCCGGATGCTCCGCAAGCGCCGGCCCTGCGCCACTACCCGCGATGGCTAGCCGGCGCTGCCCGTCCCCTTGGGGGATTCCCTGGCCGCGAGGTCGCGCATGCGCGCCACGGCCTGGTCGCGCTCGGTGACGCCGAGCTTGGCGTAGATCTTGCGCAGATGCCATTTCACGGTGTGCGGCGTGACGCCCAGCACGCGCGCGATCTTCTTGTTCGGCATCGCCTGGGCGATCAGCTCGAGTACCTCGCGCTCGCGTTCGCTGAAGGCTTCGGCGGCGGCCGGCCTGGGCTGCGGCGCCTCGGCCGCGCTGCGGCGGCGCGCCGCCGCAGCCGCCAGCAATCGGCGTGCGTAGAAGCCCAGCACCGGGTCGAGCGCATCGTCGTCCAGCGCCGCGCCGATCAAACGCGCCACGTCGGGCGAGGCATCCAGCAGCGAGCGCAGCAGACCCAGGCGGTGGCCGATGCGCAGCGCCTCGACCACATGCGTGCGCGCGGCATCGGCCTGGCCCCGCCCGGCGCGCGCCGTGGCCAGCAGCAGGTGCAGTGTCGCCACGCTGCGCCAGCGCCGCAGCGCTTGCGCTTCGGCGAGCAGCGGCTGCAAGCGCTGGATCGCGGCATCGAAGTCCTTCCAGTGCAGGCTCAGTTCGGCACGCGCCCGCTCGACGGTGCGGCGCGTCTCGGCGCCGGTGCCCGGCCCGGCAGCGGCATGGCGCTCGCCCAGCGCGACGAGCCGTTCGGCCACCTCCTGCGCGGCGACGGTCTCGCTCAAGCTCAGGTGCCAGCGCATGTGCAGCCACCACGCATGGGCGAGCAGCCGGTCCATGCCATGCCGTGCAGCGTGGTCCTCGAGCCGCTCGACGACGGCCAGCCCTTCCAGCCGGTTGCCGCCGAGCCAATGCACGCAAGCCAGCACGACCAGCGCGCGCAGCGCCGCGTCAGGCGTCGCCGCGCGTTCGATCAGGTCGATGCGCGGTTCGAGCAGGCGCTGCGCCGCTTCCAGCTCGTTCGCTTCGTAGAGCGTGTCGCTCAGCAGGCCGGCGGCCAGCGAGGCGACGCCGGGGTCGGCGCCGGCGGGGTCGGTGTCGGCACGCTGCAGCGCGTCGCGCAGCACCCGCTCGGCATCGGCCATGCGGCCTTCCAGCGCGAGGCTCTGGCCTTCGAGGCAGCGCGCCACCAGCTGGCCGCGCGGCGCCGTCGGCGACCGCGCGCTTTCGGCGCACAGCGCGTAGGCCTGCTCGAATTCGCTGCGCTGCATGTGCAGCCAGGCCAGCACCTGCCGCTGGCCGGCAAAGGCGTAGGCATAGGCATCGTCGGGGATCGCCTCCAGCTCGGCGCGCAGCGCCCCTGCGGCGTCGCTGTCGTCACGCTGCAGCGCCATGGCGCCGCGCAGCAGGGTCACACCATAGCGCTGGCGTGCGTCGAGCGCGCCGAAGCCGGATTCCATGCGCCGCAGGTCGGCCTCGAGTGCGGCGAAATCGCGGGCGAACAGGTGCAGATGCGCCCGCACGAGCTGCAGGCCGAAGCGCTGCTGCACCTGCTCGGCCGGCAGCCGGCGCACCAGCCCGAAGGCCAAGGTCAGCTCGCCGCGCGACAGCATCGCCACGGCATGCGCCTCGACCAGGTCCGCCGCCGCCTGCGCCTCGCCGGCCAGCACCGCGTGGCGTACCGCCTCGTCGATATGGCCGTGGGCGTCGAACCAGCGCCAGGCGGCGCCGTGCAGCGCCTGCTGCTGAAGCGCGGGCAGCGCGGCCAGCCGCCCTATCAGCACCTCGCGCAGCAGCGGGTGCAGCCGGTACCAGCTCTCGCGGTCGTGGCTGCTGACCTGGCTGATGAACAGGTCGTCGGTGTCCAGCCGCGCCAGCCGCGTCGTCATCTGCGCCACGGCGTGCGGCTGCCCGCTGAGTGCGGCGCACAGCGACGCGCAGAAGCGGTTGCACACCGCCATGCGCGTCAGCAGTTCCAGGTCGTCGGCGGCCAGGCGCACCAGCACCTCGCGTTCGAAGTAGCTGGCAAAGGCCTGCGGATCGCGCACCTGCACCGGCGCGTAGCCGCGGCCCTGCTTGCCCTTCAGATCGAGCACGAACAACTGCAGCCCGGCGACCCAGCCGTCGGTCAGGCCATGCAGCACCTGCGCGTCGCGGTGTTCGATGCTGCCGAGCTGTTCGCGCAGGAAGCGCTCCGATTCCTCGGGCGTGAAGCGCAGGTCGCGCAGGTCGAACTCGGCCACCTGGCCTTGCGCGCGCAGCCGCCCCAGCGCCAGCGGCAGCGCATTGCGCGAGCCGAACACCAGGTGCAGGTTGGGCGGCGCGTAGTCGAGCAGCCATTGCAGCGCCTGAAAGATGCGCGCGTCCTGCAGCTGCTGCAGGTCGTCGAGCATCAGCACCAGCTCGCGCGGCCGCGCGGCGATGTCCTGCACCAGCGTGATGACCCAGTGTTCGGCGGCCGACTCGTCGCTGTCGCGGCCCATCAGCTTGGCGGTCTCGCGCACGATGGCAGTGTCCACTTCGGCCAGCGCGGCGAGCAGGCAGTCGAAGAAGCGCGTCGGCTCGTCGTCCTCGGCCACCAGGGTCAGCCAGGCGACGTCGAAGTCCAGCGCCAGCAGCGCCTGGCGCCAGGCCACCAGCGTGCTGGTCTTGCCGCAGCCGGCCGGCCCCTGCACCACCACGCAGCGGCGGCGCCGCGCTTCCTGCAGCCGCTGCAGCAGGGCCTCGCGCGGCATCAGCCGCCGCGCGCCGCGCGGCGGAATCAGCTTGGTGCTGGCGATCGGCTCCAGCCGGCGTTCGCTGGACGCATCGATCGGCGGCGAAGGGCTTGATGGCATCGGCGGCTGTGGCGGCAGCCGGCGGGGGCCGGCGGCGGCGCACCGATGCTACTCGCACCCGCTGGCTCTTCGGCCTTCCGCTGGCTGTCCGACCAGGTGGAGGGCACGGCCTCGCGGGGGACGCTCAGCAAGTCGGCAAGGCCTCACGCGCGAAGTCGAGCATGCCGTCCGACCGCTGCAGCAGCGCGCGGCCCAGCGTGACGGCGCAGGCGCCGGGCGTGGC
>CAYUPF010000097.1:0-2293 GCA_964446545.1 uncultured Rubrivivax sp. | reverse complement strand
TCGGCCACGGCATCGGCCAGCACCATCGGCCCCGCCGGCGGGCGCTGGCCGGCCTTAGCAAGTAGCGCCCGCGCCAGCGCCGTCTCCAGCAGCGGCAGCGGATAGCCGGCGTGGCCCAGCGCATGGCCCAGCGCGAAGGCGGCGGAGCCTGGCAGGCCGATGCCATCGTGCTCGGCGGCGACGAAAGCATCGGCATAGCCCAGCGCTTCTACCGTATCCCACAGCGGCTGCGCATCGCCGCCGGCCTCGATGCCGCGCACGTGCTCGGCCGTGCAGTGGTCGGCCAGCGCGCGTTGCAGGCCGTCGAAGAGATCGTCTTGCATGTCGAGGTCCTTCGTTCAGCGCAGGCCGAGACCGCGCGCGACGATGCCGCGCAGGATCTGCCGCGTGCCGCCGCGCAGCGAGAAGCTGGGGCAGACCTGCGTCACATAGGCCAGCGTCTGCATCAGCGCCGGCGACGGCGGTGTGTCGGTAGTCTGCAGCGCCTGCGACACCCAGCCCGGCACCGCCTGTTCCAGCTCGGTGCCCAGGTCCTTGACGAAGGACGCGGCCAGCGCCGGCTGCTCGCCGCGGTCGAGTTGCGCTGCGATCGCCAGCGACATCGCGCGCAGCACGGCGGTGCGTCCGGCGATGCGTCCGAGCACGGCCAGCGTCGCGCCGTCCACCTGCGGCTGGCGCCGCAGCTCGGCCAGCCAGCTGTCGGCCAGCACCATGCTCGAATAGATACGCTCGGGGCCGCTGCGCTCGAAGGCCAGCTCGGCCGTCACCTGCTCCCAGCCAGCGCCCTCCTCGCCGATCAGCGCATCGGCCGGCAGCTCGGCGCCGTCGAACAGCACCTCGCAGAAATGTGCGTCGCCGCTGATGTCGCGGATCGGCCGGATGTGGATGCCGGGCAGCGACAGGTCCACCAGCAATTGCGACAGCCCCTTGTGCCGGTCTTCGGCGCTGCCCGACGTGCGCACCAGCGCGCACATGAACTGGCTGCGGTGCGCGTTGGTCGTCCAGATCTTGCGGCCGTCGAGACGCCAGCCGTGGGCGGTTCGCGTGGCGCGGGTGCGCACGCCGGCCAGGTCGGAGCCGGTGTCGGGCTCGCTCATGCCGATGCAGAAGAAGGCCTCGCCGCGGCAGATCGCCGGCAGGAAGCGCTGGCGCTGCGTCTCACTGCCGTAGCGCAGAATCAGCGGCGCACTCTGGCGGTCGGCGATCCAGTGTGCGCTGACCGGCGCGCCAGCGGCCAGCAGTTCCTCGGTGAGCACGAAGCGCGCGAAGGCGCTGCGCCCGCCGCCGCCGTATTGCGTCGGCAAGGTCAGGCCGAGCCAGCCGCGCCGGGCCAGCGCACGGCTGAAATCGGCATCGAAGCCCATCCACGAACGCGCACGCTGGTGCGCGGGCATGTCGCCCAGCGCCGCGGCGATGAACTCGCGCACGGGGGTACGCAGCGCTTCGTCTTCCGCCGGAATCGCCGCCGGCTCGAAGCTGCGGGTGATCGCTGCCGTCATGCCGACTCCCTCTTCATGGTCTTCGCTGTGCGATCGAGGAAGGCAGCCAGCGCCTGCTCGTGCTCGGGGGTGTGGTGGGCCAGCGCCTGGAAGCCGGCCGACATCTCCAGGATGGTGTCGAGCCGGCTGTGCTCGGCCTCGCGCATCAGCCGCTTGGTCAAACGCAGCGCCTGCGGCGAATGGCGAGCGATCTCCTGCGCCAGCGCCATCGCCGCGCCCATCAGCTCATCGGCCGGCACCACCTGCGACACCAGGCCCCAGGCCAGCGCCTGCGCGGCGTCGATGGTGCGGCCGGTGAAGGCCATCTCGTAGGCGCGCGTGCGGCTCACGGTGCGCGGCAGCAGCCAGGCACCGCCGTCGCCGGGCAGCAGGCCGAGCTTGATGAAGGTCGAGGCGAAGCGTGCCTGCTCGCTGGCGATGCGGATGTCGCACATGCAGGCCAGGTCGTTGCCCGCGCCCAGTGCATGGCCGTTGACGGCGGCGATGGTCGGCACCTCCAGCCCGTACAGCGCCAGCGGCACGCGCTGGATGCCGTCGCGGTAGGCATGCCGGCTCAGCACCGGTGCGCCCAGGCCCGCGCCGACGCTATCGCGAATGGTCTTCAGGTTGCCGCCGGAAGAGAACGCGCTGCCGCTGCCGGTGAGGATCACCGCCGCCACGCCGTGGTCGGCATTGATGCGCGCGCAGGCCTCGGTCAGCGCGGCGATCGCGTCGGGGTCGGAGACGGCATTGAGTGTCTCCGGGCGGTTCATCGTCAGCACGACGACGGCGCCGTCGCGACTGTGTTCTAGGAA
>CAYUPF010000096.1:0-15334 GCA_964446545.1 uncultured Rubrivivax sp. | reverse complement strand
TGGCGCAGTATGGTGTAAGTCCACAGCCCAGGAGAGCCGAGGCTCAGCGAGTCACAGCGAACAGCCAAGTCGCTGCGGCATCGACGGGCTGTACCTTGCCCAATCCGTTACCGTTTTTTTGGGCGAAGCGTGCTGGCGACCGTCGGTGCCAGACTTGTCGGCAAGCCGGGAGGATTGGGGGAGTGGACCTTCTTGGGTTTCTTCGCTTCCTTGTTGCCGTGTTTTCCCTTGCTCATGGTCGTCTTTCTGGTGGTTTGGGATCGCGACGATCCGGCACGAGCAGGAGTGTCGCGCGCGGATCATGCGCTGAACTGCCAACATTCGCCAGTGCGCTGACGAACCGAATGGGGGTCCCGCGGCAACCGCGGCTACGGCAGCGAAGACGGACGGCCGCGCCCTCGGCAAGGGCGAACGCCGCATTGCAAGCCCCCTGACTACACTGGGGTCCCTCCCGCCTTCGTGGCTGCCTCGCAGTCCGGCGTTCGACGAAGGACTTGTGAACGCGACGAACTGGTTCGACCTCGGGCTGACGATGCGATTGCGAACGTGGTTCCGCGCGCGCAACCGTTTGCCGAGCGCCGACACAGCCATGAGCGACGACGATGCGCCGCTGCGCGCGCAGCTGTTCACCGCCGAGGAGATGGAGCAGCATGGCCGGCACCTGGCTGCCGGGCACGAGCTGACGCGCCGGCGCAGCCGCGACCGCTTGCTGCGCCGGCTCGGCGACAACGAGAGGGTGCTCGCCGAAACCTGCGCGCTGCTCGCGCGCAGCGCCGACCAGCAGCGCCGCGCCACGCCGGCCGGCGAATGGCTGCTCGACAACTTCCACCTCATCGAGGAAGAAGTGCGCACGGCCAAGCGCCACCTGCCGCCCGGCTACAGCCGCGAGCTGCCGTGCATCGCCGGCGGCGCGAGTGCCGGTGTGCCGCGCGTCTACGACCTCGCGCTGCATGCGGTCGCCCACGGCGACAGCAGGCTCGGCCGCGGCTCGCTGACACGCTTCCTTGCCTCGTACCAGACGGTCAAGACGCTGCGGCTCGGCGAGTTGTGGGCGGTGCCGATCATGCTGCGCCTGGCGCTGATCGAGAATCTGCGGCGCGTTGCGGCGCGGGTCGCAGCGAGCATGGCGGAGCGCGATCTCGCAGGACTCTGGGCCGACCGCATGATCGATGTCGCCGAGCGCGACCCGAAGAGCCTGATCCTCGTCGTTGCCGATATGGCGCGCTCGGAGCCGGCGATGACCGCGCCCTTCGTCGCCGAACTGTCGCGCCGGCTGCATGGCCGCAGCACCGTGCTGGCGCTGCCGCTGACCTGGGTCGAACAGCATCTCGGCGAAAGCCACCAGACGATCGAGCAGCTGGTGAAGTTCGAGGCGCAGGCGCAGGCCGCGGCGCAGGTCTCGGTGAGCAACAGCATCGGCAGCCTGCGGCTGCTCGCCTCGATGGACTGGCGCGAGTTCGTCGAGACGCTGTCGCAGGTCGAGCAGGCGCTTCGCCACGATCCGGCCGACGTCTATCCGCGCATGGACTTCGCCACCCGCGACAGCTACCGCCATGCGGTCGAGCGCATCGCCCGCCACGCCGACGCCGGCGAGGCCGAGGTCGCGAGCGCCGCGGTGCAGCTGGCGCGCGACGCCGCGGCACGGCCGGATCGCGCGGCCCATCGTTCGCATGTCGGCTACTACCTCGTCGACGACGGGCAGGCGCAGCTGGAGCGCGCGGTGGCGATGCGCGCTGCGCTCGCGCACCGCGTGCGCGCCACCGTGGCCCGCCGCCCGCTCGCCTGGTTCGCCGGCGCGATCCTCACGACCACGCTGCTGCTCGCGCTGCTGCCGCTGGCGATCGCAACGCAAGGCTTCGCCACGCCGCTGGCGGCGCTGCCGGTGAGCGCCTGGAGCACCTGGATCACGGCGGTCGCCGTCGCCGCGCTGCTGATGTCGGCGAGCCAGCTCGCGGTGGCCATCGTCAACTGGGTCGCGCCGCTGCTGGCGCAGCCGCGGGCGCTGCCGCGCATGGACTTCTCGTTGGGCATTCCGAACGCCTCGCGCACCCTGGTGGTGGTGCCGACGATGCTTTCGAGCCTCCAGGACATCGACGCGCTGGCCGAGGCGCTCGAGGTGCGCTTTCTCGCCAACCGCGACGCACACCTGCACTTCGCGCTGCTGACGGACTTCCCCGACGCGCCTGCCCAGGCGCTGCCCGGCGACGAGGCGCTGCTCGCCCATGCGCGCGAGTGCATCGAGGCGCTGAACCGACGCTACACCGAGGCGGGCGAAAAGCAGCGCGTCGGCGACCGCTTCTTCCTGTTCCACCGCCCGCGGCGCTGGAACGCCGCCGATCGCGTCTGGATGGGCCACGAGCGCAAGCGCGGCAAGCTCGGCGACCTGAACGCCCTGCTGCGTGGCACCGGGCACGAGCGCTTCTCGCTCGTCATCGGCGACACTGCGGCGCTGTCCGGCGTGCGCTACGTCATCACGCTGGACACCGACACGCAACTGCCGCGCGACTCGGCACGAAAGTTCGTCGCGACGATGGCGCATCCGCTCAACCGCCCGCGCCTCGGCGGCCGGCCGGATGCGCCGCGCGTCGTCGGCGGACACGGCATCGCGCAGCCGCGCGTCGGCGTCAGCCTCGCGGCGGCGAGCCGCACACGTTACGGCCGGCTCTTCGGCGGCGACGCCGGCATCGACCCCTACACCCGCGCCGTCAGCGACGTCTACCAGGACCTGTTCGGCGAGGGCTCGTTCATCGGCAAGGGCATCTACGATGTCGATGCGTTCGAGCAGGTGCTCGGCGATCGGCTGCCGCAAGACCGCGTGCTCAGTCACGACCTGCTCGAAGGAGGCTACGCCCGCAGCGGGCTGATCAGCGACGTCGAACTGGTCGAGGAGTCGCCGGCGCGCTACGACGCCGACGCCAAGCGCCGCCACCGCTGGATGCGCGGCGACTGGCAGATTGCGGCATGGGTGCTGCCGCGCGTGCCGACGGCGCGCGCGCCGGGCGACGCGCGCAAGCGTGCCGCGCACGGCCCCAATCCGCTGTCGGCCCTGTCGCGGATGAAGATCCTCGACAACCTGCGACGCAGCCTCGTGCAGTGCGCGCTGACGCTCTTGCTGCTGCTCGGCTGGGCCGTGCTGGCGCAGCCCTGGGTATGGACGCTGGCCGTCGTGGCGGTGCTCTTCGCGCCGGCGCTGCTCGGCCTGGCCGGCGATCTGATGCGCAAGCCCGACGCGCTCGCCTGGCGCACGCACCTGCTGGGCGTGGCGTCGGCCGCGGGGCGGCAGCTTGCGCTGGCGCTGGTGGCGCTGGCGACGCTGCCCTACGAGGCCTGGTTCAGCCTCGACGCGATCGGGCGCACGCTGTGGCGCCTGCATGTCTCCCACCGCGGGCTGCTCGAGTGGCAGACCTCGGCCGAGGCGTCGGCGGCGCGGCCGGCGACGGCGATCGGCGATCTCGCAGCCACTTACCGGCACATGGCCGTCGCCCCGGCGACGGCGCTGGTCACGTTCGCCGGCCTCACGGCCGGGCGGCCCGAAGCGCTGGTCGCCGCACTGCCGATGCTGCTTCTGTGGGCCGGGGTGCCGGCCATCATCTGGTGGCTGAACCAGCCGCTCGCACGGCGCCAGTCGACGATCAGCGACGCCGAGGCGCTGCAGCTGCGCGTGCTGGCGCGCCGCACCTGGGCCTTCTTCGAAACCTTCGTAGTGCCCGCCGACCACCACCTGCCGCCGGACAATGTGCAGGAGCGTCCGGTCGAGCGCATCGCCCACCGCACTTCGCCGACCAACATCGGCCTTTCGCTGCTGGCCACGCTCAGCGCGCACGACTTCGGCTACCTGACCACCACCGAGCTGATCGAACGCACCGGCGCGACGCTCGACACGATGGCGCGCATGGAGCGCCACCGCGGCCACTGGTTCAACTGGTACGACACGCAGACGCTGCAGCCGCTGCGCCCGGCCTATGTCTCGTCGGTGGATAGCGGCAACCTCGCGGGCCACCTGCTGACACTGCGCGCCGGCCTCAAGCACCTTGCCGACGCGCAAGCGCACGACGAGGCGCTGTTCGCAGGCCTCGACGACACGCTGCGGCTGCTGCAGCAGGCCCTGCGCAGCGGCGGCGACTCCGTGCCCGTGACGCGCTTCGCGGCGCTGCTCGCCCAAGCGCGCACCGCCCAGCGCGCCGCCCCGCCGCGCACGCCGCACGAATTGCGCGCCGCATGGCAGGCGCTGACGCAGGGTGCCGGCGACATCCTCGCGGCCTTGCCACCGACGCCCGCCACGGACGTGCCGCTCGCGCAAGCCGAGGCGCAGCGCTGGGCGCAGGCGCTGAAGCGCCAGTGCGAGGCTGCCGTCACCGAGATGGGTTCGCTCTCGTCGCCGCCCGAGGCGACAAGCCCCGGCCCCTGGGACGAGGCCGCACTCGCCGCGCGGCGCGAACGCTTGCAGCAACTCTCCGAGCAGGCCGGCACGATGGCCGAGATGGACTTCGGCTTCCTCTACGACCCGGCGCGCGACCTGCTAACGATCGGCTACAACGTCGACGACCGGCGCCACGACGCCGGGCACTACGACCTGCTCGCTTCCGAGGTGCGGCTCGCGAGCTTCGTCGCCATCGCCAGCGGCCAGATCCCGCAGGCGAGCTGGTTCGCGCTCGGCCGCCAGCTCGCGACGCTCGAGCGCAAGACGGTGCTGTTGTCGTGGAGCGGCTCGATGTTCGAGTACCTGATGCCGATGCTCGTCATGCCGAGCTACGAGAACACGCTGCTCGACGAGACGATGCGCGGCGCGGTCGAGCGGCAGATCCGCTACGGCCGCCAGCGCGGGGTGCCCTGGGGTATCTCCGAGTCGGGCTACAACGCCACCGATGCGCAGCTCAACTACCAGTACCGCGCGTTCGGTGTGCCGGGGCTGGGACTCAAGCGCGCGCTGGCGGCGGACCTCGTCGTCGCGCCCTACGCGACGATGATGGCGCTGATGGTCGACCCGAAGGCCGCGGTGCTGAACCTGCAGCGCCTCGCCGACGAAGGCCTGGCCGGCACCTTCGGCTACCACGAGGCGATCGACTACACGCCATCGCGGCTGCCGCGCGGCGCGAAGAGTGCGGTCGTGCGCTCGTACATGGCGCATCACCAGGGCATGGGCCTGCTGGCGCTGGCCTACCTGCTGCTCGACCGGCCGATGCAGCGGCGCTTCGAGTCCGACCCCGCGCTGCAGGCCACGCTGCTGCTGCTGCAGGAGCGCGTGCCGCGCGCGGTGCCGTTCCACCCGGAGATGGCCGAGCGCGTCGACTTCCGCAGCGGGCCGCCGAGCACCGACGCGCCGCTGCGCGTGATCGCGGTGGCCAACACCGCGTCCCCTGAAGTGCAGCTGCTGTCCAACGGCCGCTACCACGTGATGCTCACCAACAGCGGCGCCGGCTACAGCCGCTGGAAGGACGTCGCCGTCACGCGCTGGCGCGAGGACGGCACCACCGACGCCTCGGGCAGCTTCTGCTACCTGCGCGACACCGAGACGGGCACATTCTGGTCGACCACGCCACAGCCGACGCAGCGGCAACCCGACAAGTTCGAGGCGGTGTTCAGCGAGGGCCGCGCCGAGTTCCGCCGCCACGATCGGGGCATCGACGCCTACACCGAGGTGGTGGTCTCGCCGGAGGACGACGTCGAGCTGCGGCGGCTGCGGCTGACGAACCGCAGCCGCTCGCGCCGCAGCATCGAGCTCACCACCTATGCCGAAGTCGTGATCGCGCCCGCGGCGGCCGATGCCGCACACCCGGCGTTCAGCAAGCTGTTCGTGCAAACCGAGGTGCTGGAGCAGCCGAGCGCCATCCTCGCCACGCGCCGTCCGCGCTCGGCCGAGGAGCAGCCGCCGTGGATGTTCCACCTCGTCGCGGTGCACGGCGCGGCGGCCGGGCCGGTGTCACACGAGACCGACCGCGCGCGCTTCATCGGCCGCGGCCGCGGGCCGCATGCGCCGGCGGCGATGCGGGACGCCGCGCCTCTGTCCGGCACGTCGGGATCGGTCCTCGACCCGGTGGCGGCGACCCGGCGGGTGATCACGCTGGAGCCCGAGCAGACTGCGCTCGTCGACATCGCCTACGGCGCGGCCGACAGCCGCGAGGCCTGCCTGGCGCTGGCGCACAAGATGATGGACCGGCGCCTGGCGGACCGGGTGTTCGAGCTCGCCTGGACGCACAGTCAGGTGATCCTGCGCCAGCTCAACGCCAGCGAGGCCGATGCGCAGACCTATGCGCGCCTGGCCAACAGCGTCGTCTACTCGCAGCCGACGCTGCGCGCCGATGCTGAAGTGCTGCTGCGCAACCGGCGCGGGCAGTCGGGGCTGTGGGGCTATGCGATCTCGGGCGACCTGCCGATCGTGCTGCTGCAGATCAGCGATGCAGGCAGCATCGATCTCGTGCGGCAGATGGTGCAGGCGCATGCCTGGTGGCGGCTCAAGGGTCTGGCCGTGGACCTGGTGATCTGGAACGAGGAGCGCGACATCTATCGCCAGCGGCTGCAGGAGCAGATCCTCGGCCTGATCTCGAGCAGCCTCGAATCGCACGTGGTCGACCGCCCCGGCGGCATCTTCGTCCGCCACGCCGAGCACATCGCGGGCGAGGATCGCGTGCTGCTGCAGGCGGTGGCTCGGGCGATCGTCAGCGACCGCCGCGGCACACTCGCGCAGCAGGTGGCGGTGAGAAGGGTCGCCGAGCGCCGGCCGCCGGCGCTGCAGACCACGCGCTCGCCCGAGCCCGTCGTGGCGACACCACCGCCTGAGGACAGCAGCACGCTAAAGCTCTTCAACGGGTTCGGCGGCTTCACGCCCGACGGGCGCGAGTACGTGATCGCTACCGACGGCGAGCATCGGCCGCCCGCGCCCTGGGTCAACGTGATCGCCAACCCGCGCTTCGGCACGGTCGTATCGGAGGCCGGCAGCGCCTACACCTGGTGCGAGAACGCCCATGAGCTGCGGCTCACGCCCTGGCACAACGACCCGGTGTGCGACAGCGGCGGCGAGGAAATCTTCCTGCGCGACGAGGACAGCGGCCAGGTCTGGTCGCCGACCTCGCGGCCGGCCTCGGGCGACCCGCGCGAGGACGAGGCCGCAGCGCCGTACCGCATCCGCCACGGCTTCGGCTACAGCGTGTTCGAGCACGACGAGGCGGCGGTGCACAGCGAGCTGACGGTTTTCGTGGCGCTCGACGACGCGGTGAAGTTCTCGCGCCTGCTGCTGCGCAACGACAGCCCGCGCCGCCGGCGCCTGTCCGCCACCGGCTACGTCGAATGGGTGCTCGGCGAGTTGCGCGAGAGGAACGCGCCGCATGTCCACACCGAGATCGCGCCCGACAACGGCGCGCTCTACGCCCGCAACCGCTACAGCAACGACTTCGGCGACTGGATCGCCTTCTTCGACGTCGACCCCGCCGACCGCGCCACGGGCTCGGTGACCGCGGACCGCGACGAATTCATCGGCCGCAACGGGTCGCTGCGGCGGCCGGCCGCGCTGCGGCGCGTCGGTCTGTCGGGCCGTACCGGCGCCGCGCTCGACCCTTGCAGTGCGATCCAGGTGGTGATCGAGCTCGCGCCCGGGCAGTCGCGCGAAATCGTCTTCCGCCTCGGCATGGGCCGCAGCGCGGACGAGGCCGACGCGCTCGTGCAGCGCCACCGCGGCAGCGCCGCCGCACGGGCGATGCTCGCCGCGGTGCATGCGCACTGGCATCACGCACTCGGCGCCGTGCAGGTGAGCACACCCGATCCGGCGCTGGACCTGTTGGCCAACGGCTGGCTGATGTACCAGACCATCGCCTGCCGGATGTGGGCGCGCAGCGGCTACTACCAGTCCGGCGGAGCCTACGGTTTCCGCGACCAGCTGCAGGACGCGATGGCGCTCGTCCATACCCGCCCTCGCATGCTGCGCGAGCACCTGCTGCTCTGCGCCAGCCGGCAGTTCCCCGAAGGCGACGTGCAGCACTGGTGGCATCCGCCTGCCGGGCGCGGCGTGCGCACGCACATCTCCGACGACTACCTCTGGCTGCCGCTGGCCCTCGCTCGCTACGTGCGCTCGACCAACGACACCGGCGTGCTGGGCGAGGAAGTGCGGTTCCTGGACGGCCCTGCGGTGGCACCGCACGACGAGTCGTGGTACGACATGCCGGGACACGCGAGCGAGGCCGCCAGCGTCTACGAGCACGCCCGGCGATCGGTGCAGCACGGCCTGCGCTATGGCGCCCACGGCCTGCCGCTGATCGGCGCCGGCGACTGGAACGACGGCATGAACCGCGTGGGATCGCAGGGCCGAGGCGAGAGCGTCTGGCTCGGCTTCTTCCTCTGCGAGGTGCTGCGCGAGTTCGCGCCGCTGGCACGGCGGAGGGGCGACGAGGCGTTCGCGCAGCGCTGCGACGACGAGCGCGCAGGCCTCGTACAGCGTCTCGAGTTAGCCGGCTGGGACGGCGGCTGGTATCGCCGCGCCTATTTTGACGACGGCACGCCGCTCGGGTCAACCGACAGCGCCGAGTGCCGGATCGACGCGATCGCGCAGAGCTGGGCGGTGCTGTCGGGCGTCGGCAGCGACGAGCGGGTGCGCCGCGCGATGGACGCGGTGGCGACACACCTCGTGCGCGATGACGCCGGCCTGGTGCAGCTGCTCGACCCGCCGTTCGACCGCCGTGGGCCGAACCCGGGCTACATCGCCGGCTACGTGCCCGGTGTGCGCGAGAACGGTGGGCAGTACACCCACAGCGCGGTATGGGCGGCAATGGCCTTCGCCGCGCTTGGCGATGCGGCGCGGGCCTGGCAGGTGATGGATCTGATCAATCCGCTGCGACATGGCCGCAGCGCCGACCTGGTGGCGATCTACAAGATCGAGCCCTATGTCGTCGCTGCCGATGTCTACAGCGTGGCGCCGCACACGGGGCGCGGCGGCTGGAGCTGGTACACCGGCTCGGCGGGCTGGATGTACCGGCTGATCGTCGAATCGTTGCTCGGGCTGACGCTGCGGGTCGACGACGACGGCGCACGGCTGCTGGTCCGGCCGTGCCTGCCCGTGGGGTGGACGAGCTACCACGTCGACTACCGCTTCCGCGAGACCACCTACCGCATCGACATCGACAGTGCCGGCGGGACAGCGCCGTCGTTCATCGTGGACGGCGAGCTGCAGCCCGGCGACAGCATTCCGCTGGTGGACGACGGCCGTGCACACGTGGTGCGCGTGGCGCTGTAGCGTCGGCAGGCAAAGGCAAAGGAGCGTGCCAGACGCGCACGGATCCCAACGGCATCCCCGATCCAGGTCATTTCTTCCGCAGGTGAGGTGAATCGCCTCAAGGCGTATTCCGCCGAGATGCCTTGGTGGGAGAGCGCATGTCGGTGCTGACCGCCGAGCTCTTTGCCACGTCTGTCCAGGTGCCGGATGGGATCCGACCGGCGCTGGGACCTGTTGAGTTGGAGGCACTTCGTCGTGTTGATAGACGAGCCATGCCGCGATCTGCAAAGCATCCGTTCATGGTCGCCGCAGCCTTCAACGCCTTGACGACATAGTCCTGATCGGGCCAGCGACGCGTGGCATTCGAGTTTGGTTATGCTGATAGCACTGGTGCTATCATAGCTTCATGCCAACTCTCGTGCTGGACACGAACGTCCTGGTCGCCGCGCTGCTGCGCGGCGGAGGTAGCGCGCGTGCTGTTCTCCGAGCGTGTCTACGTGGCCCGTACCAGCCGGTCGTGGGCCCTGCGCTGCTTGCGGAGTACGAGGATGTGCTGGGACGGTCGGCCCTGTTCGCCGACTCGGTGCTTTCGGCCAAGGAACGAGGGGAGGTGTTCGATGGCTTGCTGAACCGCTGCCGCTGGGTCGAGGTGTTCTACGCCTGGCGTCCGAACCTGCCGGACGAAGCCGACAACCATCTCATCGAGCTGGGCGTGGCCGCACAAGCCGAAGCCATCGTGACGCGAAACCTGCGCGACGTGGCGCGCGGCGAACTGAAGTTTCCCTCGCTCAGGGTCTTGACGCCTGAGCAATGCCTGGAGGTCTTTCCATGTCGACTTTGACGATTCGCTTGCCGGACGACAAACACGAGCGCCTGAAGGCTCTCGCGAAATCGAACTCGATCAGCGTGAACAAGCTGATGGACGAGCTCGCCACGGTCGCACTGGCAAACTACGACGCCCGCGTGCGCTTCGAGACGCGCGCGGCACGGGGCAATTCCAAGCGCGCACTGGCCTTGCTCGACAAGCTGGATATGGCTGGCTGAACCAACGCGGCGGAGAACGTCGCATGAGGAGTGCCGCCTCGAGCACCACTGGTCGAGGGTGTGGTGCTACCGCATCCGCGAAGGGAGCGTTCGTTTTCCGATTTCCAACCCAGCCAGACCGGATCGACAGCCCGCTTCGGGGGTCGGCCAAGATCCGGTTTCCCGAGGTACTCATGAGCCATGTCTGCGAAGCTGGCCTTTGGCCACAAGAGCTTCGCAGTCACTTGCCTGCTCGCCCTGGCCGGCTCCGCCTCCGATGCGGTTCGTGTACCTCGGCTCACGGTTTACGCTCCACGCTTCCTCCCCACGCTCGGTCACCCTCACGCAGTTGCGCTTCACTTGCCTTGCTGTGGACAGCTCCGCCGGGGACTCGCACCCCGAAGATCGCGCCCATGCTGGGCGCACAAGCGAAAACAGCCCACGCTCTTGACGGAGCAGGGCTGTCTCTAGAAGTGGTTGCGGGGGCAGGATTTGAACCTGCGACCTTTGGGTTATGAGCCCAACGAGCTACCAGACTGCTCCACCCCGCGCCAGAACCTGAAATTATATCACCGAAGTGCAGTGCCGACCCACTCTCTCCGTGAGTCGAGCCGCAGACATCATTCCGGCGTGGCTTCGCCAGCGTCTGTCGACACGGGCTCGGGCCGGTCGACCAGTTCCACGAAAGCCATCGGCGCGTTGTCGCCAACACGGAAGCCCATCTTGAGAATGCGTGTGTAGCCGCCCGGACGCGCCTGATAACGCGGGCCCAGTTCGCCGAAAAGCTTGACCACGATGTCACGGTCACGCGTGCGGTCGAAGGCCAGGCGGCGGTTGGCCAGCGTCGGCTCCTTGGCCAGCGTGATCAGCGGCTCGACCACGCGGCGCAGTTCCTTGGCCTTGGGCAGCGTGGTCTTGATGGCTTCGTGCTTGAGCAGCGAGTTGCACATGTTGCGCAGCATCGCCTGGCGATGTTCGCTGGTACGGTTGAGTTTGCGTAGTCCGTTGCGGTGGCGCATGGTGCGTTCTCTCCTTATTGAACCCCGGCCGTATCAGGTACCGGGGGGTGCACATCGGCCAAGCCTCAGCGCTTGTCCAGGTTCTGCGGCGGCCAGTTCTCCAGGCGCGCGCCCAAGGTCAGGCCGCGCGAGGCCAGCACTTCCTTGATTTCGTTGAGCGACTTGCGGCCCAGGTTCGGCGTCTTCAACAGCTCGGTCTCGGTACGCTGGATCAGGTCGCCGATGTAGTAGATGTTCTCGGCCTTCAGGCAGTTGGCCGAGCGCACCGTGAGTTCGAGCTCGTCCACCGGACGCAGCAGGATCGGGTCGAAGTTCGGCGTCGGGCGCGAGATCGGCGCGTCGAAGATGCCCTGGCCGTTGGGCTCGAGCTGCGCGAAGATGGCGAGCTGCTCGCACAGGATCTTGGCCGAGGCGCGGATCGCTTCTTCGGGCGTGATGGCGCCGTTGGTCTGGATCTCCATGACCAGCTTGTCCAGGTCGGTGCGCTGCTCGACGCGTGCGTTTTCCACCGCGTAGCTGACACGGTCCACCGGCGAGAACGAGGCATCCAACACGATGCGACCGATCGACTTGGAAGGCTCGTCGCCATAGCGGCGCAGGTTGCCCGGCACATAGCCGCGGCCCTTCTCGACCTTGATCTGCATGTCCAGCTTGCCGCCTTGCGACAGGTGGGCGATGACGTGATCGGGGTTGATGATTTCCACGTCGTGCGGCGTCTGCACATCGCCGGCCGTGACCGGGCCTTCGCCTTCCTTGCGCAGCACCAACGTGACTTCGTCGCGGTTGTGCAGCTTGAAGACCACGCCCTTCAGGTTGAGCATGATGTGGACCACGTCTTCCTGCACGCCGTCGATGGTGGAGTACTCGTGCAGCACGCCGGCGATCGTCACTTCGGTGGGCGCGTGGCCGACCATCGACGACAGCAGCACGCGCCGCAATGCGTTACCCAGCGTGTGGCCATAGCCGCGCTCGAACGGCTCCAGCGTGACCTTGGCGCGGTTGCCGCCGAGGGGTTCGACCTGGATGGCTTTGTTGGGTTTCAGCAGATTGGTTTGCATTGCAGTCTAAGTTCCTCTCAATACCCTCGGCTCGTTACACCGATAAGGCTGATGAACAACGGCCGGGGCAAGTCTTGAAAGCGCGCCGTGCCCGGCAAAACGGAACGCGGATACCTGGTGGCGCGGGCTATCGCGCCCGCGCTCTTTCGCAGACCGTCAGCGCGAGTACAACTCGACGATCAGCGATTCGTTGATCTCGGCGCCGAACTGGTCGCGGTCCGGCACCTTCTTGAACACGCCTTCCATCTTGGCCGCGTCCACCTGCACCCAGTCGGGCATACCGATGCTGCCGGCCAGCTTGAGCGCATCCTGCACGCGCAGTTGCTTCTTGGCGTTCTCGCGGATCGACACGGCGTCGCCGGCCTTGACCAGGTACGAGGCGATGTTCACCACCTGCCCGTTCACTGTCACTGCCTTGTGCGACACCAGTTGGCGCGCTTCGGCGCGCGTCGAGCCGAAGCCCATGCGATAGACCACGTTGTCCAGCCGCGATTCCAGCAGGAACAGCAGGTTCGCGCCGGTATTGCCGCGGCGCCGCTCGGCTTCGGCGAAGTAGCGGCGGAACTGGCGCTCGAGCACGCCGTACATGCGCTTGACCTTCTGCTTTTCGCGCAGTTGCAGGCCGAAGTCGCTGGTGCGCGAGCCACTGGTGCGGCCGTGCTGCCCCGGTTTGCTGTCGAACTTGGCCTTGTCGCCGATCGGGCGGCGGGCGCTTTTCAGGTAGAGGTCGGTGCCTTCACGGCGGGCCAGTTTGGCCTTGGGTCCAAGATAACGTGCCACGAGATGTCCTTCGATCCTTGTCTGACGCGGCCGCACCGGGAATGGCACGCCGCGCAAGTCTGGCGGTGTTCTTGATGTCGCTCAGACGGTGGGCTTGTGGAAGTACCGGCGCATCGCCGGCCCTTCGGGTCAAACGGCCGACGCTCGAGCGAATGCCCGGGGCCGGCCTACGAGAGAAAAGCTTTCAATTATAGCTGGCTGCAGCGATGAGGCGCTGCAGCCCGGCCAAGGCCGCTCAGATGCGGCGGCGCTTCTGCGGACGGCAGCCGTTGTGCGGAATCGGCGTGACGTCGGAAATCAGGTTGATGCGAATGCCCAGTGCAGCCAGCGCCCGCACCGACGATTCGCGGCCCGGACCCGGGCCCTTGATGCGCACGTCCAAGTTCTTGATGCCTTGCTCCTGCGCGGCGCGGCCAGCCACCTCGGCAGCCACCTGGGCCGCGAACGGGGTGGATTTGCGCGAACCCTTGAAACCCTGGCCGCCGCTGGACGCCCAGGCCAGCGCACCGCCTTGACGGTCGGTGATGGTGATGATGGTGTTGTTGAAGGACGCATGCACATGAGCGATGCCATCCGCGATGTTCTTGCGGATCTTCTTGCTCACGCGCCGCGCGGCGGTGTTGGCAGGTGCTTTGGCCATGTCTTGACTCTCTATTCGGCTAAGGGCTTACTTCTTGATGCCGGCCGCGCCCTTGCGCGGGCCCTTGCGGGTACGCGCATTGGTGCGCGTACGCTGGCCGCGCAGCGGCAGGCCGCGGCGATGGCGCAGCCCACGGTAGCAGCCCAGATCCATCAGACGCTTGATGTTGATGGAGATCTCGCGGCGCAGATCGCCCTCGATCGTGATGCGACCAAGCTCCTCGCGGATCTTCTCGAGATCGCCGTCGCTCAGATCCTTGATCTTCTTCGAGTGCGGGATGCCGACCCGTTCGCAGATCTTCTGCGCGGTGGGGCGGCCGATGCCGAAGATCGACGTCAGGCCGATCTCGGCATGCTTGTGCGGCGGAATGTTGATACCTGCGATACGTGCCATCTTGAATCCTTCGAAACCTTTTCGACCAGCGCGGGGCCTCAGCCCTGGCGCTGCTTGTGACGCGGGTCGGTGCAGATCACGCGCACCACACCCTTGCGGCGGATGACCTTGCAGTGGCGGCACATCTTCTTCACCGATGCTGCGACTTTCATGCTCTTCTCCTTGACCTGTTCTAGCCTTACTTGGCCCTGAAGACGATGCGAGCGCGGCTCAGATCGTAGGGCGTCAATTCCACCGTGACCTTGTCACCGGGCAGGATGCGGATGTAGTGCATCCGCATCTTTCCCGAAATGTGACCGAGCACCACGTGTCCGTTCTCCAGCTTCACGCGGAAGGTGGCGTTGGGCAGATTCTCGAGAATCTCGCCCTGCATCTGGATGACGTCGTCCTTTGCCATGTGCTCCGTTCGTTGACTCTCAGCTGGCCTTGAAGTTGGCCTTCTTCAGCAGCGACTCGTATTGCTGGCTCATCACGTAGCTCTGCACCTGGGCCCAGAAATCCATCGTCACCACCACGATGATGAGCAGCGAGGTGCCGCCGAAATAGAACGGCACGTTGTACCGCAGCACCAGGAACTCCGGCAGCAGGCACACCAGCGTGATGTAGATCGCGCCCACCAGCGTCAGCCGCGACAGGATGCGGTCGATGTGCCTGGCCGTCTGTTCGCCCGGACGGATGCCCGGGATGAAGGCGCCGCTCTTCTTCAGGTTGTCCGCGGTCTCGCGGCTGTTGAAGACCAGCGCCGTGTAGAAGAAGCAGAAGAACACGATCATCGCCGCATACAGCAGCACGTAGATCGGCTGCCCCGGCGACAGCGCCGACGAAATGTCCTTGAGCCAGCGCATGCCCTCGCCGGTGGCGAACCAGCCGACGATGGTCGCGGGCAGCAGGATGATCGAGGACGCAAAGATCGGCGGGATCACACCCGACATGTTCAGCTTCAGCGGCAGGTGCGACGACTGTCCGCCGTAGACCTTGTTGCCGACCTGCCGTTTGGCGTAGTTGACCAGTATCTTGCGCTGCCCGCGCTCGACGAAGACGACCACGAAGGTCACCACCACCACCAGCGCCAGGATGAACAGGCAGGCGATGATGCTCATCGAGCCGGTGCGCACCAGCTCGAACAGCCCGGCCATCGCGCTGGGCAGCCCGGCGACGATGCCGGCGAAGATCAGGATCGAGATGCCGTTGCCCAGGCCGCGCTCGGTGATCTGCTCGCCCA
>CAYUPF010000095.1:0-15458 GCA_964446545.1 uncultured Rubrivivax sp. | reverse complement strand
AGCTGCGCGTGCAGAGCGAGCGCGACCCGCTCACTCACCTGGCCAACCGGCGCCACTTCCTGTCGGTGATGCAGAACGCGCGCACGGGCGGCAGGGCGGCGCAGGCTTTCGAGGGCGCGCTGCTGCTGGTCGACATCGACCACTTCAAGCATGTCAACGACGGCCATGGCCATGCCGCCGGGGACATCGTGCTGTGCGAGGTGGCGCAGCGGCTGAACGAGGCGGTGCGCGGCGACGACCTGGTGGTGCGCTGGGGCGGCGAGGAATTCCTGGTGCTGGCGCTGCAGGTGCCGGCCGAGCAGGTGGAGATGCTGGCCGAGCGGGTGCTGTGCCACATCGGCGAGCGGCCAGTGCGGGTGCGGGGCCGGCCGGTGCGCGTGACGGTGTCGATCGGCTACGCGCGCTTTCCGCTGCCGCCGAACACGCTGCCGGTGGCCTGGGAGCAGGCTATCAACCTCGCCGACATGGCGCTGTACACCGCCAAGAACCAGGGCCGCAACCGCGCCGTGGGCATCGTCGCCGCGGGAGCTGAAAGCCCGCCCGAGCTGCGCCGCATCGAGAGCGACTTCGATCGCGCCTGGCACGAAGGCCGCATCACGCTGAAGGTGGCGCCGGGGCCGCCGGTGGCGGCCTGATCAGCGCGGCGGCTGCAGGCGGTCGAGCTTGTCGTCGACCTCGCCGACATAGGCCGACAGCGAACGCGTCGCTTCGTCGACCTTGGCGCGCAACGCGTCTTCCAGGCCATCGATGCGCGTGACGAGGCCGCCGCGTTGTTCGGCCGCCTGCGTCTCGATGCGGCGCAGTTCGCCTTCGAGGAAGGCGCGCAACTCGCTGAAGCGCGAGGCTTCGGCCCGGTCGGCGAGGTCGCGCTGCGCGGCCAGCTCCTTGGCATAGCGCCGCCCTTCGGCGACCGCGCGCGCCTGCTGCATGACGATGTTCACGATGAACAGCAGGCCCAGCACGGCAGTCAGCGCCAGCAGCATCAGGCCCAGCGGCGCCTGCACCTGCGAGACGCCGAGCGACACCGTCGTGACGGCGCTGAGCGCCGGCCAGTTGAGCAGTGCAAGCGCGGCCAGCGCGGCCACGACCACCAGGATGGCCCATGTGCTCAGGTTCATCATCGCTCCTCGAAGTTGTGCCGCCGATCGTAGCGCGCGAGGGCCGAGGCTCAGCCGCCGCGCTGCACGCCCAGATAGGTCTCGACGATGCGCGGGTCGGCGGCCAGCTGCGCCGCCGGACCGTCGAGCACGATGGCGCCGGTCTCGAGCACGTAGCCATGGTCGGACACGGCCAGCGCGGCGCGCGCGTTCTGTTCGATCAGCAGGATGCTGGTGCCCTGCTCGCGCAGCCGTTCGATGATCTGGAAGACCTCGCGCACCACCAGCGGTGCCAGGCCCAGGCTGGGCTCGTCCAGCATCAGCAGCCTTGGTGAGGACATCAGCGCGCGGCCCACCGCCAGCATCTGGCGCTCGCCGCCCGACAGCGTGCCGGCCAGCTGCGTGCGCCGCTCCTTCAGCCGCGGGAAGAGCTCGTAGACGTTCTCGATCTGCCGGCGCCATTGCGGCACGCGCTGCTTCATCGCGCGATAGCCGCCCAGCACCAGGTTGTCTTCCACCGGCATCGTGCCGAAGAGCTCGCGTTTTTCCGGCACCAACGCCAGGCCGAGCATGACGCGTTCTTCCAAGGTCGCGTCGGCCAGGTCCTGGCCGCCGAAGACGATGCGCCCGCGCGACGGCAGCATGCCCATCAGCGCGGCCAGCGTGGTCGACTTGCCGGCGCCGTTGGGGCCGATGACGCTGACCACCTGGCGCTCGGCCAGGCCGAAGCTCAGCCCGCTCAGCACCTCGGCGCGGCCGTAGCCGGCATGCAGGTCGGTGACCTCCAGAAGGGCGGTCATGCAGCGCCTCCATCGGGCACGCACCAGGCGCCATCGAGTGGACGCCGTGGAGCCGGCTTTGCCGGTCCACTGGCGGCGCCCCCTGGGGGGAGCGCCGAAGGCGCTACGGGGGGGATCATTTCAGTGCTCCGTGCCCAGGTAGGCGGCGCGCACCGCGGGGCTGGCCTGCACCTCGGCCGGCGTGCCCTCGATCAGCTTGGTGCCGAACTCCATCACCACCACGCGGTCGGCCAGGCCCATGACGAAGTCCATGTCGTGCTCGACCAGCAGCAGGCTCATTCCTTCGTCCTTCAGCTGCCGCAGCACCTTGGCCAGCGCCTGCTTCTCGTGGTGGCGCAACCCGGCGGCCGGCTCGTCCAGCAGCAGCAGCGCCGGGTCGGTGGCCAGCGCGCGCGCGATCTCCACCAGCCGCTGCGGCCCCAGCGCCAGGTTGCCGGCGAGTTCGTGCATGCGCTCGGCCAGGCCGATGCGCGCCAGCTGCGCCTCGGCCTCGGCGAAGAGCTGGCGCTCCTCGGCGCGGTCCAGGCGCAGCACGGCGCGCAGCAGGCCGGACTTGCTGCGGCCGTAGCCGCCGAGCGCGACGTTCTCCAGCACCGTCATCTCGGGGATCATCTTCACGTGCTGGAAGGTGCGCGAGATGCCCAGCCGCGCGATCGCGCGCGAGGGCTGGCCGCCGATGGACTGGCCGCGCCACTGCACCGCGCCGCCCGACAGCGGCAGCACGCCGGTGACCAGGTTGAACAGCGTCGACTTGCCGGCGCCGTTGGGGCCGATCAGCGCGACGATGTCGCCGCCGTGCACGCCGAAGCTGACGTCGTTGACGGCCACCAGGCCGCCGAACTGCTTGCGCACCGCCTGCACCTGCAGCAAGGCTTCGCCGCGCGCCGGCTTGCTGCGCCTCGGCAGCGGCGCCGCTGCCGACCAGTCGCGCTTGCGCGGCGGCGTCGGCAGCCAGCGGCCGACGAAGCTCCACAGCCCGTCGGGCGCGTACTTCAGCACCACCACCAGCACGATGCCGAAGACGATGGTCTCGAAGTTGCCGCTGGTGCCGATGAGCCGCGGCAGCAGCACCTGCAGCTGGTCTTCCACCAGGCGCACCGTGCCCGAGCCGAGGAAGGCGCCCCAGACCTGGCCGATGCCGCCGAGCACGGCCATGAACAGGTATTCGATGCCCTTGTTGATGCCGAAGGGCGAGGGGCTGACGCTGCGCTGGAAGTACGCGAACAGCCAGCCCGACACGGCCGCCAGGAAGGCGGCGAAGACGAACACGGTGAGCTTGTAGCGGAAGGTGGAGATGCCCATGGCCTCGGCCATGGTAGAGCCGTTCTTCAGTGCGCGGATGGCGCGGCCGGGGCGCGAGTCGAGCAGGCGCAGCGCCGCCAGCGCCGCCAGCAGCGCCAGCGCCCAGACCAGCGGGTGCAGGCCGCGGCCGGTGCCCAGGTCGATGCCGAACAGCTGCAGCGTCGGGATGCCGAGGATGCCGTCGTACTTGCCCAGCCACTCCATGTTGGCCATGCTGTAGTTCAGCGCCAGGCCCCAGGCGAGCGTGGCCAGCGGCAGGTAGTGGCCCGACATGCGCAAGGTCAGCGCGCCCAGCACCAGTGCCGCCGCCACCGCCAAGGCGGTGCCGACCAGCAGCGTCAGCCACGGCGACACGCCGAGCTTGGTGGACAGGAAGGCCGCGGTGTAGGCGCCGATGCCGACGAAGGCCGCCTGGCCGAAGGAGATGAGCCCGGCCACGCCGGTGAGCAGCACCAGGCCCAGCGCGACCAGCGAGTACAGGCCGATGTAGATGCTCTGCGTGATCCAGAAGTCCGGCACCGGCAGCGCCGGCAGCAGCAGCATCACCGCCGCGAAGATCGGGAAGGCGAAGCGCATGGGCTCAGTGTTCTTCGGTATGCGGGTCGCGCAGCGAGCGCCACAGCAGCACCGGCAGGATCGAACCGAAGACGATCACTTCCTTGTAGGCGCTGGCCCAGAACGAACCGAAGCTTTCGAGCAGGCCCACGCCCAGCGCGCCCGCCAGCGCCAGCGGGTAGCTCGCCAGGCCGGCGAAGACCGCGGCGACGAAGCCCTTCAGCCCGATGAGGAAGCCGCTGTCGTAGAACACCGTGGTCGTCGGCCCGATCAGCAGGCCCGACAGCGCGCCGATGAAGGCCGCCATCGTGAACGACAGCCGCCCGGCGCTGCTGCTGGAAATGCCCATCAGCCGCGCGCCCAGCCGGTTGACCGCGGTGGCGCGCAGCGCCTTGCCGGCCAGCGAGCGCTCGAAGAACAGCCACAGCGTGACGATCAGCGCCAGCGAGGCGACGAAGATGATCAGCGCCTGCCCCGACAGCGTGACCCCGCCCAGGCTGAAGCGCTGGTCCCAGAAGCTGGGGTTGCGGAAGCCCTCGGCGCCGAAGAAGTACAGGCCCAGGCCGACCAGCGCGAAATGCACACCGACCGAGACGATCAGCAGCACCAGCACGCTGGCATCGGCCAGCGATTCGTAGGCCAGGCGGTAGATCAGCGGGCCGAAGGGCGTGACCAGCGCCACCGTCAGCGCCGCCTGCGCCAGCATCGGCAGGCCCCTGGGTGCGGCCCAGATCGCCAGCAGCGACACGGCCACCGGCCAGGCCAGCGTGCGCAGCGCCTGGGCCAGCAGCCGTGCCGGCGGCCGGCGCTGGCGCAGGCCGTTGACCAGGTCCTGCAAGCTCACGGCCGCGGCCAGCACCAGCAGGAACCACACCGTGCCCGGCACCTGGCCGGCCTGCAGCAGCGCCAAGGTCAGCGCACCGAAGGCGACGAACTCGCCCTGCGGGATGAAGATCACCCGCGTGACGGTGAACACCAGCACCGTGGCCAGCGCCAGCAGCGCGTAGATCGCGCCGTTGGTCAAGCCGTCCAGCGCCAGGATGCCGGCGATCGTCGCGTCCATGATCGTGTACTTGTTGTCTTCGGCCGACCTGGCGGGCGCCAGGTCAGCCTGCGACGAAAGTGATGCGTCGGCGACGCATCACTTTTCTACAACGAATTTCCCGTCGACGACCTTCAGCATCACGCCGGTCTCGTTGGTGTAGCCCCAGTGGTCGGTGGGCGTCCACAGCATCACGCCGTGCGAGAAGATGGTGCGGCCCATGTTCTCGACCGCGTCGCGCAGCGCGGCGCGGAACTCGGGCGTGCCGGGCTTGGCCTTGGCCAGCGCCACCGGCAGGATCTTCTCGAGCATGATCTTCGCGTCGTAAGCGTGGCCGGCGAACTGGTTGCGCGAGCCCGGGCCATAGGCCTTCTCGTAGTTGGTGACGAAGTCGACCGCGACCTTCTTCGACGGATGGCTGTCGGGCAGCTGCTCGGCCACCACCGCCGGGCCGGAGACGACGAAGGCGCCTTCGACGTCCTTGCCGCCGATGCGCACCAGATCGGGCGTGGCCGCGGCATGCGTCTGGTAGACCTTGCCCTTGAAGCCGCGCTCGATGATCGCCTTGTGCGGCATGGCCGCGCCGGAGCCCGAGGCCACGATCAGCATCGCGTCGGGGTTGGCCGAGACCAGCTTCAGCGCCTGCGGCGTGACGCTGGTGTCGCTGCGCGCGAAACGCTCGACCGCGACCACCTTGATGCCGGCCTTCTCGCCCTGGGCGGTGAACTCCTTCAGCCACAGCTCGCCGTAGGCGTCGGTGTAGCCGAGGAAGCCCACCGTCTTGACGCCGGCCTTCTTCATGTGCTCGATGATCGGGAAGGCCATCACCGTGAAGCCCTGCGGCAGGCGGAAGACCCAGCGCTCCTGCTCGGGCGGCACGCCCACCGGCGCGATCGAGATCTGCGCGGTCTTCGCCTCGGTGGCCACCGGCGCGATCGCCGCCGACACGGTGGTGATCGAGCCGCCGAAGATCATGTCGACCTTGTCGTCGGTGACGAAGCGGCGCGCGTTGCCGACGCCCTTGCCCGGGTCGGAGGCGTCGTCGAGGATGATCAGGTTGACCTTCTCGCCGGCGACGGTCTGCGGCCACAGCTTGAACTGGTTGCCCACCGGGATGCCGAGGCCCGAGGCTGGGCCGGTGAGCGACAGCGTGACGCCGATGTTCACGTCGGCGAAGGCCGCGGTGGCCAGCAGCGCCGCGGCGGCGGCGATCGTCTTGCGCAACAAGTTCATGGGGAGAGTCTCCTGTCGAGGGTTGGGGGTCACTGGCAAAGCGCCTTGATGTCTTCGGGCACGGGAATCGCGCGGATACGCTCGGGGTCGGCCGCATCGCGCTGGCAGAAGGCGCGCACCTCGGTGCCTTCACACAGTACGGTATCACCGCGCTTGACGACGTGGCGGTGGCGGAAGGTCTTGGCCGCCCATTCCTCCACCGTGGTATGCACCTCGATGGTCTCGCCGTAGGTCGCGGTCTTGTGGAACCTGGTGTGGATCTCGAGCAGCGGCGTGCCGATGATGCCGCGCGTCTTGACCAGCTCGCGCCACGGCGGCACGCCGCAGGCCATGAAGAAGGCCAGCGACGACTCGTCCATCCAGCGCGAGAAGTTGGGGAAGAAGACGATGCCGGCCGGGTCGCAATGGCCGAACTGCACCGCGACGCGATGGATGTGGCTCTTGCTCACTGGACGACCCTGCGCACTGCGTGCTCCGGGATGAGCGCTTGGGAGCGGCCCGGCGCGCTCATGCGGCTTCGGGATTCTCGATCAGCAGCGCGATGCCCTGGCCGCCGCCGATGCAGGCCGAGGCCACGCCCCAGCGCGCGCCGATGGCCTTGAGCTGCCGCGCCACGGTGATCGTCAGTCGCACGCCGGTGGCGGCCAGCGGATGGCCCAGCGCGATCGCGCCGCCGTGCACGTTGAGCTTGTCCAGGTCCAGGCCCAGCTCGCGCGCCACCGCCAGCGTCTGCGCGCCCTGCGCCTCGTTGATCTCGAAGCGCGCGATCTGCTCCAGCGTCAGGCCCGCGCCGTCGAGCAGGCGGCGGATCGCCGGCGCCGGGCCGATGCCCATGATCTCCGGCGGCACGCCGACCACCGCGGCCGCGGCGACGCGGCCGAGCGGCGCCTTGCCCCAGGCCTTGGCGGTGGCGGCATCGGCCACCAGCGCCGCGGCGGCCGCATCGGTCAGTGCCGAGCTGTTGCCGCCGGTCTGCACGCCGTCCTTGAACACGCTGCGCAGCCTGGCCAGCACCTCGGGCGGGGTGGGGCGCGGGTGGGTGTCGCGGTCGGCCAGCGGCGCCTTGCCGGCCAGCTTCAGCTGCCGCGGCTTGTAGCCGGCGAGTTCGAAGCTTTCGCTTTGCACCGGCACGATCTCGCCGGCCAGCCAGCCCGAGGCCTGCGCCGCCACCGCCTTGGCGAAGGACGACGCGGCAAAGGCGTCCACCGCCTCGCGCGTGATGTCGTATTTCTGCGCCAGATTCTCGGCGGTCTGGATCATCGAGATCGCCGCGGCCGGGTCGGTCAGCGCCTCCCACAGATAGTCCTTGAAGCCGATGGGCGCGCCCAGGCGAAAGCCGCCGCGGTGCTCGAAGGCGGCGATCGGGTTGCGCGTCATCGACTCGGTACCGACCACCAGCGCCAGCGTCGCGACGCCGGCACCGATCTGTTCGCCGGCCTGGCGGAACAGCTCGAAGCCGGTGCCGCAGATGCGCTGCGTCATCAGCGCCGGCACCTCGACCGGCACGCCCGCATACAGGCCGATGTGGCGCGGCACGTAGAACTGGTCGAAGCCGCCCGGCGCCATGTTGCCGGCCAGCACCGAATCGATCCGCGCGGCATCGACCTCGGCCCGCGCCAGCACCGCGCGCGCGGCCTTGATGCCCAGGTCGATCGGGTTGGCGTCGGCGAACGCGCCCTGGTAGTCGACCATCGGCGTGCGCACGCCGTCGAGGATGAACACGCCGTCGAACTTCTGGAACAGGCCCTTGCTCATGACGATTTCCCCACCTTGCCGGCGCGCTTTTCCAGGAAGTCGCGCACGCGCTGTTTGGCCGCCTCGTCGCCCTGGGCGATGGCCGACATCAGCGATTCGACGAACAGGCCTTCGGCCGGCGCCATCTCGGCAATGCGCGGTAGCGCCTGCGTGATGGCGTAGTTGGACAGCGGCGCGTTGCCGGCGATCTTGCGCGCCAGCTCCAGCGCCTTGTTCAGCCCTTCGCCGTCGCCGACCAGGTAGTTGCTCAGGCCCGCGGCCTGGCCTTCGGCCGCATCGAAGACGCGGCCGGTGAGCATCATGTCGGTCATGCGCGACACGCCCATCAGCCGCGGAATGCGCGCCGAGCCGCTGCCGCCGACGAAGATGCCGCGCTGGCCCTCGGGCAGGCCGTAGAAGCTGCTGCTCTCGGCCACGCGCAAGTGTGCGGTCGCCGCCAGCTCCAGCCCGCCGCCGACCACCGCGCCGTGCAGCACCGCGATCACCGGCACCGGGCCGAATTGAACGAGGTCGAAGGCTGCATGCCACTGGCGCGAATGCAAGATACCCTCGGCCACGCTCTGCTCGCTGACCTCGGACAGGTCCAGCCCGGCGCTGAAGTGCGCGCCTTCGCCGCTGAGCACCGCGACGCGTGCGTCCTTCGGCAGGTTGACGAAGGCGGTCTGCAGCTCGCGCACCAGGGTCTGGTTCAGCGCGTTGCGCTTGTCGGGGCGGTTCAGCCGCAGGTGCACGATCGGGCCATCGGTCTCGACGCGCAGCATCGTGAAGCGGCCGAGCAATCCCTCGGCGGGGCGGAAGTCGGGGGTCATGTTCGATGAAGGTTCAGCGCGCGAGGATGACGTCCGGCCCGCCGGCATACAGCGCCTGCACGAGCGCGTCGCGGCGCTTCAGCACCGCGCGCTGGTTGAGGTAGCCCTTGTCGGTGATCTCGCCGGCATCGACGCTGGGCGGCTCGCTCAGCAGCAGCGCGCGCGCGGGGGATTGCGACGAACCGCCGCCTTCGGCCTTCAGGCTCTTCAGCGCTGCGGCGACGTGGGCGCGCAACTGCTCGGCCGGCAGCGCGGCCGCCTGCGGCGTGGGGAAGACCAGCACGCCGACCTCGTCGCGGTCGTGGCCGGTGACCACCACGTCCTGCGCATGCGGCGCCAGCGCCGAGACCACGCGCACGCGCAGCGTGCCGACCGAGACCCAGGTGCCGGTGCCGAGCTTGAAGTCCTCGGCCACGCGGCCGTTGAAGACCACGCCGCTTTCCGGCCGGCTCTCGTCGGCCAGGAAGCCGGCGTCGCCGATGCAATAGTAGCCCTCGGCATCGAAGGCTTGTGCGGTGAGCTGCGGCGCGTCGCGGTAGCCGGGGAAGACGCCGACGCCGCGCACGCGCATCTCCAGCTTGTCGCCGCCGGCAACGAACTTCAGCTCCACCCCCGGCATCGGCAGCCCGATGATGCCGGCGCGCTCGAGCTTCCAGTGCGCGCTGGTGATGCCGGGCGCGGTCTCGGTCGAGCCCCAGCTGGTGGTGAGCCACACCTCCTCGCCGCGCACCTTGCGCGCCAGCGCCTGCATGCGCTCCCAGGTGGCCTGCGGCAGCGCCGCGCCGGCGTAGAAGACGACGCGCAGCCGCTCGAACACGCGCCGGGCCAGGCCGGGGTCGGCCTCCAGCAAGGGCAGCGCCATGTCGAAGCCGCGCGGCACGTTGAACCAGATCGTCGGCTGCACCTCGGCCAGGTTGGCCACGCTGCGCTCGACCAGTCCCGGCGCCGGCCGGCCTTCGTCGATGACCAGCGTGCCGCCGTTGCGCAGCACCAGGTTCAGGTTGTGGTTGCCGCCGAAGGTGTGGCTCCACGGCAGCCAGTCCACCAGCACCGGCTTCTCGTGCTGCAGGAAGCGCCACACCTGCGCGATCATCTGCTGGTTGGCACACAGCATGCGGTGGGTGTTGATCACCACCTTCGGATGGCCGGTGGAGCCCGAGGTCAGCAGGTACTTGGCATGGGTGTCGGGCGTGATCGCCTCGAAGGCTTGCATCACCGCCGCCGTCTCGGGGCGGCCCAGGGCCTCGAACGCCAGCGCGCCGGGGTAGCTGCCCGCGCCGCGGCTGAACACCACCGGCGCATGCAGCCCGGCGTGGGCCAACGCCGGCCCGTACACCTGCGCGTCGCTGGCATAGACCAGCGCCGGGCCCAGCGTGTTCAGGATGCCGTGGATCTTGGTGTGGTCCTGGGTCAGGCGGCAGTAGGCGCTGGAGACGGTGCACACCGGCACGCCGATGTGCATGCCGGCCAGCAGCAGCAGCAGGTGGTCGAGCGCGTTGTCCGACAGCACCACGATCGGCGCCTGCGGCGCGAGCTTCAGCGCCAGCAGGCCCTGCGCGATGCGGCCGACCGCCGCGCGCGCCTGGGCCCAGCTCAGGCGCCGCCAGTCGCCGTTGGGTGCGCGCTCGGCAAAGGCCGGCGCATCCGGCGTCTCGGCGGCCCAGCGCTCCAGCCATTCGCCGATGCAGCGCGCATAGGGCCGCAGCGGCTCGGGCGAGCGCAGCACGAAGCTGCCGTCGTCGAAGCCGATGCGCAGCGCGCGCGGCGGCGCCAGCCAGTGCGGATCGTCGAGCCAGGTTGCAGCCATGCTGTCTCCATACACTTGTGTATGTGTGTGGAGCGCATTGTCGAAGGATGAATTCCTGCTGACATCGGTGTTTCCACCAATTTCCATACATATCTGTATGGCATCATCGTTCAGCCCTGGAAGATTCCAAACGCGCCAATGCCTGCTGCCGCCGCCGTCCGACCCCGCCGCCCGAAGTCCGGCACCGCCGAATCCGCGCGCAGCGCACTGACGCCGGAGCGCTGGATCGAAGCCGCCACCGAAGTGCTGGTGGACCGCGGCATCGACAGCGTGCGTGTCGACGTGCTGGCGCAGCAGCTGCAAGTCACGCGCGGCAGCTTCTACTGGCATTTCCGCGACCGCGAGGAGCTGCTGCGCCGCGTGCTGCAGGCCTGGCGCGAGCATGCGACCGAGCTGTTGACCTTGCGGCTGGAGAGTGCACACCCCGATCCGCGCGAGCAGCTGCGCGACGTGATCTCGCTGCCGATCCGCGGCCGTGCGGCGCAGCGCGCGGCGCGCATCGAACTCGCGATCCGCGCCTGGGCCCGGCGCGACGCGATGGCGCGCCAGGCGGTGGACGAGGCCGACGGCTCGCGCATCGCCTACATCGCGCAGCTGTTCTCGGCGCTGGGCTTCGGCGTGGCCGAGGCGCGCTGGCGCGCCTTTGCCACCTATGCCTACGTGGTGGCCGAATCGCAGATCGCCGCGCCGATCGCGCAGCTGCAGCGCGAGGAGCGCGACCGCTTCATCGAAAAGCTGATGCTGCTGCCGCTGCCGCCGACCAAGTAAGCTACTTGGCCGCCAGGCCCAGCCTGTCGATCAAGCGCTTTTCCTTGGCGAAGGTCTCGCGTGCCCACGCGGCGTAGTCCTCGCTGTTCAGGTACCACACGTCCTGGTTCAGCTGCGCCAGCAGTTCCATGTGCTTCGGGTCGTCGATGGCCTTCTTGAAGGCGTCGTGCAAGGTCTTCACCACCGCCGGGTCCATGCCCTTGGGGCCGACCAGGCCGTAGGGCGAGGTGGAGACCACGCCGAAGCCCAGCTCCTTGGCGGTGGGCACGCTGGGCCAGCGCGTGGTGCGCTTGTCGCCGAAGGTGACGAGCAGCCGCATCTGGCCGCCGTCGACGTACTTGTCCCAGCCGCTGGCGTCGCTCTGCGCCATCACGTGGCCGCCCAGCAGCGCCTGCGTCAGGTCGGCATTGCCCTTGAAGGGCACGTGCGTCAGCTGGACCTTGGCGTTCTCGGTCAGCTCCTCCATCAGCAGGTGCGGGCTGGTGCCGATGCCGGTGGAGCCGTAGTCGATCTTGCCGGGCGCCTTGCGCGCGGCTTCGATGTATTCGTTGAAGCTCTTGAACTGCGAATCGGCGCGCACCGTCAGGCCGAAGGTGTAGCCGGTGACGCCGATGATGAAGCTGAAGTCGGTCAGCGGGTTCCACTGCGTCCTTTGCATCTGCGGCAGGCGCAGCATGCCCAGCGGGAACTGCGCGATGGTGTAGCCGTCGGGCTTGGCCATCAGCGCCATCTGGCCCGGGCCGGTGGTGCCGCCGCCGCCGGGCTTGTTCTCGACGATGATGTTCTGGCCCAGGTACTTCGACGCGATCTCGGCCAGGCCGCGCAGGTGCCGGTCGGTGGAGCCGCCGGGCGGCCAGGGCACGATCAGCGTGATCGGCCGCGACGGGAAGGTCTGCGCGAAGCCACCGGTCGCGCCGGCCAGCAGGGCGGCGCCGAGCAGCGTGCGGCGCTTGAGGGTGGGGCGGGTGTTCATCGTCTGTCTCCGTTGAAGTGGCTCAAGCCACGGTCTGGTAATACAGATTCTGCGGGTGATTGGCCTGGGCCAGGAAATACCAGCGTTCGGCGATCAGCCCCGGTATCTGCAACGCCAGCGCCAGCAGCCAGGGCCACAGCGATTCCTCTGTAGCCAGGCCCCAGGTCAGCAGCAACGCCGGCAGTGCGAAACCCAGCAGCAGGAAAGCGTTCTTCACCTGGCGCAGCAGCGCCGGCGTGCGGCGATGGAAGAACTCGCGCGTATTGAAGGCGCCGGCCGACATGCCCATCGATATCTGCCTGAGCTTTGGCGAGTGGATGCCGGTGGCCGACTGCAGGCTGGACTTCGGCCGCAGCCGCGCATTGCGGCGCAGCGCGGCGATGCGCGTCGCGCCCGCGGCGATGGTCAGCACCAGCGCGATCGGCGCGGCCGCCAGCAGCAGCGCGCGCTGCCCCGCCAGCGCCGCCAGCGCGCAGGCCAGCACCAGGCCGGAAGACATGCCGATGAGCGTGAAGTTCACCAGCGTCAGCGGCTGCGCCCATTCGCGGATGAAGCGGATGCAGGCGTAGATCATCGCCGTGCACAGCCACAGGGCCGCGGCGAAGACCAGCGCCGCGACCGGCAGCCACGGCAGGTCCCAGCCCTGGCGCAGCGCCAGCCACCACAGCGCGCACACGCCGATGAAGGCCGGCAGCACGATGACTTCGCGCGACAGCCAGGAGGTGCGCCACATCGACACCGCGCGCCAGGCGCGCGCCGGCCGGCCGAGGTGGAAGCTCGAAGCCACCAGTCCCGCCACCAGCAGCACCACGGCCAGCGCCAGCGCGTCGGCCAGGAAGGCGGTGCTCATCGGCAGCGAGGCCAGCTCGGCCAGCGCCAGCGTGACCACCAGCCCCTGCGCCGCGCCGGCCAGCGTGGTGAACAGCACCACCGACCAGGCCGGGTTCATTTGCCGTCGTCCGCCGGCGGCGTGACCTGCCGCGGCAGGTACTGGTTGGCCGGCCGTGTGTTCCATTCGGGCATCAGCGCATAACCGCCGCGCTCGCGGATGGCCATCGAGACCGCGGAGTCCGGGTCCTTGACGTCGCCGAACAGGCGCGCGCCGGTGGGGCAGGCCATCACGCAGGCGGGCTTGCGCTCTTCGGGCGGCAGCGTGTCGCTGTAGATGCGGTCGACGCACAGCGTGCACTTGGTCATCACCTGGCGCGCTTCGTCCAGTTCGCGCGCGCCGTAGGGGCAGGCCCAGGCGCAGTACTTGCACCCGATGCACTTGTCGTAGTCCACCAGCACGATGCCGTCGCTGGCGCGCTTGTAGCTGGCGCCGGTGGGGCACACCGGCACGCAGGGCGGGTCTTCGCAGTGCAGACAGCTCTTCGGGAAGTGCACGGTCTGCGTGTCGGGGAAGCGGCCGGCCTCGTAGGTCTGCACGCGGTTGAAGAAGGTGCCGGTGGGGCTGGCGCCGTAGGCGTCCACATCGGCCAGCGGGCCGGCCGCGCCCGAGGTGTTCCATTGCTTGCAGCTGGTGACGCAGGCGTGGCAGCCGACGCAGACGTTCAGGTCGATGACCAGCGCCAGCTGGCGTGCCAGCGTGTCGCCGGAATCGGCGCGGTCGGCGGGTGACTGGCGCGTTGCGGCCGGCGCTTCGGCCACCACGTCGGCGCGCAGCAAATCGCGCAGCCAGGCGATCATGGCTTGGCCGCCTTGGCAAAGTAGCGCAGCACGCGTTCGCCGACGCCGCGCACGCCGGGCGGTGCGGGCGTGGCCTTCAGCTGCGGGAAGCTCTCTTCCGCTTCGCCGGGCTCGGCCGGGCGGATGCGCACGCGCACGTCGTACCAGCCGGCCTGGCCGGTGACCGGGTCGGAGTTGCTGATGGTGCCGCCGTCGAAGGGCAGCTCCTCGCTGATCAGATGGTTGAGCAGGAAGCCCTTGCGCGCCTCGTCGGCGCCGGGGGCGAGCATCCAAGCGCCGTCGGCCTTGCCGATGGCGTTCCAGGTCCACACGGTGCCCGGCTCGACCGCCTCGCTGAAACGCAGCATGCAGCGCACCCGGCCCCAGCGGCTTTCGACCCAGCACCAGCCGCCATCGGCGATGCCCGCCGCCAGCGCGGTGCGCGGGTTCACGTGCAGGTAGTTGTGGCTGTGGATCTGGCGCAGCCAGGCGTTCTGCGAGTCCCAGGAGTGATACATCGCCATCGGCCGCTGCGTCACCGCGTTCAGCGGATAGGCCTGCAGGTCGGTGGCGGCTTCTTCCAGCGGTGCATACCAGAAGGGGAGAGGGTCGAAGTAGGTGGCGATGCGTTCGCGCAGCGCATCGGGCGGTTGGCGACCGCTCGTCTTGCCTTGCGCCGCCAGGCGGAAGCCCTGCAGCGTGTCGGAATACAGCGCCAGCTGAACCGGGTCGTTGCGCTGGCGCCAGCCCTTGTCCTTGGCGAAGTCCAGGTAGGCGCGGTTCCAGTTGCGCATGTAGTGCATGCCCTCGGGCAGGGGGTACTGGAACACGCAGTCGTTCTTCGCGTACATCTCCCACTGCTTCGGGTTGGGCTCGCCGCGCAGGTGCTCGCTGCCATCCTTGCCGCGCCAGCCCATCAGGAAACCGATGCCCGGCTGCGGCTGGAAGTTGACGACGAAGTCCGGGTAGTCCTTGAACTTGCGCTCACCCATGGCGGTGGTGAAGGCAGGGAACTGCAGCCGCGAGGCCAGTTCGATCAGCACCTCCTGGAAGGGCTTGCATCCACCCGTCGGCGGCAGCACCGGCACGCGCACCGAATCCACCGGCCCGTCGAACTCGCTGATCGGCCGGTCGAGCATGCTCATCACGTCGTGGCGCTCGAGGTAGGTGGTGTCGGGCAGCACCAGGTCGGCGAAGGCCACGGTCTCGCTGCTGAACGCGTCGCACACCACCAGGAAGGGGATCATGTACTCGCCGCGCTCGTCCTTGCGGTTGAGCATCTCGCGCACGGCCATCGTGTTCATGCTGCTGTTCCAGGCCATGTTGGCCATGAACAGCAGCAGCGTGTCGATGCGGTAGGGGTCGCCCTTGACGGCGTTGGTGACGACGTTGTGCATCAGCCCGTGCGCCGACAGCGGGTGCTGCCACGAGAACGCGTGGTCGATGCGGATCGGCGAGCCGTCCGGGTTGATGGCCAGCTCTTCCGGGCTGGCCGGAAAGCCCAGCGCCGCGGCGTTCAGCGGCGTGTTCGGCTGCATCATCTGCGGCGCGTTGAAGGCGCGGTAGTTGGGCACGATGTGGCGCGGGTAGGGCGCCTTGTGGCGGAAACCGCCGGGCGCGTCGATGGTGCCCAGCACCGACATCAGCAC
>CAYUPF010000094.1:0-15624 GCA_964446545.1 uncultured Rubrivivax sp. | reverse complement strand
GCGGCCCGCATCAGCTGCGCCAGTTCGGGCGCGCCCATCAGCTGCAGTCTGGTTTCGCGCACGAAGTCGCCCGCTTTCTCGCTGAGCGCGCCGGTGGACACGAACAGGGCGGCTTCGGCCTCCAGCCTGGCCTTTGCGGCCTGCAGCTCGCGCAGCGGCTCGACGCCGATGCTGGCCGCCTTCCAGCGCCTGAAGGCGACGACGGTGCGCCGGTGGCGCAGCATCAGTTCCAGGTCGGCCCCGGGCTGGTTCAGTCGCGTCACCTCGTGCCCCTGGGCACGGAAGGCAGCCTCGATGGCTTCGGCGAATTCGCGCGAGTTCATCGCCTGCAGGCGTTCCAGCGTCTGCGCCAACTGGGTGGCGCTGGGCGCGCGCAGCTGCCTCCACGCGGCGATGGCGGCGATGACCACGAAGGGGAAGCTGCCGAGCATGCCCGCCACCGCGTACTGCGCGGGCAGCAGCAGGCGCATCAGCAGTGCCAGTGCCACGGCGATGCCCAGACTCGCCCACCACGGCGAGCGCAGCAGGATCGCGAACAGCGAGTTTTCAGCCATCTTCAGTTTCAAGGGATTCCTCTCCTCCAGCGCTCGGTCGGCGATGCTTCTACCATGCGCGCCGACACCCACTTGCCCTGCCGCCCTTGAAACCCAGCCGACGCCACCGCATCGCCCAACTGCTGCTGTGGATCACGCCGGCACTCTGGTCGTCCAACTACATCATCGCGCGCGCCTCGGACGGCGTGATCGCGCCGCATGCGCTGGCGCTGGGCCGCTGGCTGCTGGCGCTGGCGCTGCTGCTGCCGCTGTCCGCCGCGGCGCTGGTCGCCGGCTTCGCGCAGTGGAAGCAGGAGTGGAAACAACTGCTGCTGCTCGGCGGCCTGGGCATGTGGATCTGCGGCGCCTTCGTCTACATCGGCGCACACACCACCAGCGCCGTCAACATCGGGCTGATCTATGCCGCCACGCCCGTGGCCATCGCCTTCGCCTCGACCAAGCTGCTGCACGAGCGCGTCAGCGCCTGGCAGCGCGCCGGCATGGCACTGGCGCTGTGCGGTGTGCTCTTCGTCATCACCAAGGGCGATCTCGGCAACCTGCGCGCGGTGCGCTTCACCGTCGGTGACCTGTGGATCCTGGCGGCCGCCCTCTCCTGGGTCGCCTACACGGTGCTGCTGCAGCGCTGGCCATCCAAGCTCGGGCCGACGCCGCGGCTGGCGGCCATCACCTTCGGCGGCGTGCTCGTGCTGCTGCCCTTCACTGCGCTGGAGGCGGCGTTCCAGCCCGGCCCGCCCATCGGCGCCAAGGCGCTGCTGCTGATCGTGCTGGCCGGGCTGCTGCCGGGCTTCATCTCCTACCAGGCCTATGCCTACATGCTGCGCGAGCTGGGCGCCGCGCGCTCGTCGCTGGTGATGTATCTGGCACCGGTGTATGCGGCATTCACCGCCTGGGCACTGCTGGGCGAGGCACCACGCTGGTATCACGCGGTGGGCGCGGCGCTGATCCTGCCGGCGATCTACATGGCCACGCGCAAGCCTGTGGCATGAGCGCCGGGCGACAATGGCGGCACCATGAGCGTCAAGCACCCCTTCCATCTCGCTTTCCCGGTCACTTCGCTGGCCAGCGCGCGCGCCTTCTACGGCGGGCTGCTCGGCTGCCCCGAGGGCCGCTCGTCCGAGGCCTGGGTCGACTTCGACCTCTATGGCCACCAGATCGTCGCCCATCTGGCGCCCGATGAAGCCGGCCACCGCCACACCGGCGAAGTCGACGGCGACGACGTGCCGGTGCGGCACTTCGGCGTGGTGCTGTCGCTGGACGAATGGCAGGCGCTGGCCGACAAGCTGCGCGCGGCCGGCACGAAGTTCGTGATCGAGCCGCACGTGCGCTTCAAGGGCCAGGTGGGCGAGCAGGCGACGATGTTCTTCCTCGACCCTTGCGGCAATGCGCTGGAGTTCAAGGCCTTCGCCGTCCCGGCGCAGTTGTTCGCCAGGTAGGCAATCAGTACGCCGCCGTGCGCGAGGCCAGCAGCCGCGCCGACGCCGCGGCGGCCAGCGCCGACAGCCCCATGCAGGCCCACAGCACCGGCACGTAGCTGCCGGTGTGGTCGAACGCCGCGCCGGCCAGCACCGGGCCGAGCAGGTTGCCCAGCGCCGCGCCGCTGTACAGCGTGCCGATGATGCCGGCCACCGCCCGCGCACCGAACAGGTCCATGCTGATGGCCGGCAGCAGCGAGACGATGCCGCCGTAGCTCAGCCCGAACCACAGCGCGAAGAACACCAGCATCGGGTAGCTGCCCGCGCCGAACCAGGCCAGGAAGGACAAGCCCGCCGACACCTGCATCAGCAGCAAGGTCAGCGTTCGCCCCAACCGGTCGGCGAGCGCGCCGATGACAAAACGGCCGATGAGGCTGCCGATGCCGATGAGCCCGACCAGTCCGACGGCGCTGGCCGCATCGATGCCGAGGTCGCGCGCCGCGGCGGACACATGCGCAAAGGGGATGAACATGCTCGGCGAAGCCAACACGATGCTCAGGTACAGCCACCAGAAGCGACGGTCGCGCAGCGCCTGTGTCAGGCTCAGGCCTGGGATCTGGTCGCTGCGCGCCGCGCGGGCCGTCGGCGCGCGGCGCAGCAGCCAAGTGGCGCACAGCCCCAGCAGCAGCACGCCCACGGCCATGGCCCGCATCGCGCCACGCCATTGCAGCCACGCGATGGCGGCAGTGGCGATCAGCGGCACGGCCACGGTGCCGGCGCCGATGCCGGCGCTGGCCAGCCCGGCAGCCAGACCGCGGCGCTGCGTGAACCAGGGCTGTACACAGGCGATGGCCGGCGTGTAGACCAGCGCAATGCCCAGGCCCACACCCACGCCATAGGCGGCATAGACCATGCCCATCGAGCCGGCAAAGCTGCACAGCAGCAGCCCGGCGGCGATGAGCAACATGCCGGCGCAGGTGACGGCGCGCGGGCCGAAGCGGTCGGCCAGCATGCCGGCGCCGGCACCGAAGACGAAGTACACGCCCCCCGACAGCCCGAACACCAGCGACACGTCGGCGCGCTGTGCGTCGAACTCCCCGGCGAAGGAAGCGAAGAAGGCGGCGAAGGAGTACGAAACCCCGAAGATGATGGCCAGCGCGAAGAACGTGGCCCACACGACCACCCACGCATAGGGGGCTTCTTTCATCGACCCAGTTTATCTGCCGCGCACAGGCAGAAAAAAAGCCCGCCGGAGACCGGCGGGCTTGTAGAAGTCCTCATGAAAGGACGTCGTTGGGATCGTTGCAGGCCCGCCTCTTCACCCTGTGCGGTGCCTGGTGCGCCTTGACGCGCAAGCCATTATTCGTGTGACAGCTCGTGGGCAGGACTGTAGGCAGCCCGCCAGCAGCAAGCCATCCCTAACTCGAAGCCCGAGATGGGGATGCTATGGGTGTAGGGCCATCCCGGCGCGACAATGCGCCATGACCTCATCGCCCGGCGCCGCCCTAGAGCCCGACGTGCTCGACGAGCAGGACATCCAGCAGCTGCAGGATCTGCTGGACCGCGTGCCCGAACCCCTGCAGCCGCTGGACGTCAGCGCTGCGGATGGATTCCTGTGCGGGTTGTTGCTGCAGCCCAACGATATTCGGGCCGCGCAGTGGCTGCCTTGCGTCACCGATCTCGAAGCACGCGCGCTGCCTGCGGGATTCGACGCAAGTCGCCTGCAGGCGCTGGTGCTGCGGCGGCACCGGCAACTGCAGCATGCGATCGCCGCCCGCCAATGGTTCGACCCCTGGGTCTTCGAGCTGGATGCGGCGGCCTCGGTATCGGAATGCATGCTGCCCTGGGTGGCCGGCTTTGCCGCGGCCATGGACCGCTTTCCGGGGCTGATGCAACTGGACGACCCGCAGTTGTTGGAGCCGTTGGCGCTGATCTATCTGCACTTCGACGCGCAGGACCTGGAAGACGCCGATGCCCTGCAGCAGGTGATCGACACGCTCGAGCCGCCGGCAGACCTGGGCGAAGCGGTACAGGACATCGTGCGCAGCATCATGCTGTTGGCCGATGTCACGCGGCCCGCGCCTCGCGCCCCCGCATCACGCCGGCCGCAGCGCCGCCGCTGAAGCGTTCAGCGCCCGGCCTTCGGTGCTGCGCTGGCGGCTGGGCTCGGGGTCGATGGCGCCGCCAGCTTGGCGCGCGGGCGCCCGGCCTGTGCCGGCGCGCTGGGCAGCGGCACCATGATGGGCAGCACACTCTCGTACCTGGGCGCATGACTGTCCAGCGCCGCCAACAGCAAGGCACTGCCGACCGCGCCGGCGATCGTGCCCCAAGTCAGCAGCTGCATCGGGATGTAGCGCATGGACTTTCGCTCACCTCCCCGGATTGGGTGTCGATCGACGGCCGACATGCTAGCCCCGACGAAGCGCCCGTCCATCCTCACGACATGGGATTCGATGTTGCTCCGAAATGGTGTGCCGGTGCACACTTGATCCGTGGATCGGCGACCGGTGCGCACCAGGACACTGCGCTCGAAGACGGCTTCGAGGGGTGGGCATGGATGGCAAGCTGGGACTCGGCCGCCTGTGGCGCTGGGCGCGGGCGCGCCCCGGCGCGAATGTTGCCCTCGACGCGGCGGACGTGGGTACCGCCTTCGGCATGGAGTTGTGCATCGAGGCCGAGCGACGCGAGGCCCGTGAGGCGCAGACCGCCGCCAAGCCCCCCAAAGCCGCTCCCACGGCAGCACACCCAGGGCGCTAAAGGGCCCGCATGCGAGCTCAGATCTCGATCAGCTTGGCGTCGTCGTAGTCCAACGCTTCGCCCTTGCTGACCAGGCCGCGTGCCTGGCAGACCACGCGCGCCGGCACAGCGTTGTCGCGCTCGACACTATAGTCGTGGCGGCAATGCAGGTGACCGTGCAACCACAGGTCGGCGTAGCGCAGCAGATCGTCGTCGGCATTGCAGAAGCTGGCGGTGCCTGGCTGCATTCCATAGCGTGCATCGGCGCTACGCACACTGGGCGCAAAGTGAGTCACGACCACCGTCTTGTCCCAACGCCCGCATGAAGGCTGGCGCAGTTCTTCGGCCAGCCAGGCGCGGCAGGCCAGCGCTTCCTCGCGCACACCGGCCGCATCGAAGGCCCGGCCATGGCGGGTGGCTTGCATCAGTCGCATAAAGTAAGCAGCCGCTCTCATCGCGGATGCCTGCTTCTGAGCGCCAAAGAGGTCGAAGTCGCTCCAACGGATGCTGCCGACGAAGCGCAGCCGTTGTCCGCAACGATCCGTCAGCACGGTGCTGCTGCGCTCCAGCAGCGTCCAGCCCAGGGCTTGCACCCTGGCGCGCAGGGCCGGCCAGGCCTCGTCCAGTTCGCGGCCGTCGAACTCGTGGTTGCCGGCGACGAACAGCACCGGCACCGGCCAGTGGGCAAAACGTGCGAAGCCCGCCCAGCTGGCATCGATGTCGCCGGCCAGCACCAGCAGCTCGGCACCGGGCGCCGGCTGCGGCTCGAAGGCCTCGCTCTCCAGATGCAGGTCGGACAGCAGCTGCAACTTCAAGGCGCGGCCCGGCGTGGCCGGCTCTCAAGCAAATGTGGCCTTGCCACTCTGCTTGACCAGAAATGACGAGGCCGTTTCCTGGGGGCTCACGCCGCCAGTTTGTCGGCGATGCGTGCCTTGGTGGCGGGCAACTCGGCCGGCAGGCCATGGGCCAGCCGCTTGAAGAGCTCTTCGTGCAGCTTCAGTTCCTGCTGCCAGTCGGCGTGATCCATGCCGATGACCGCACCGAACTGCTCGCGCGTGAAGCTCAGGCCGTCCCAGTTGAGGTCTTCGTAGCGCGGGCTGATGCCGAAGGCATTGTCCAGGCCGCCGGCCTTGCCGTCGACGCGGCCCAGCATCCACTGCAGCACGCGCATGTTCTCGCCGTAACCGGGCCAAACGAACTTGCCGTCGGCGCCCTTGCGGAACCAGTTGACGCAGTAGATCTTCGGCAAGGTCGCGCCCTGGGCCTGCAGCTTGGCGCCCAGGTCCAGCCAGTGCTGGAAGTAGTGCGCCATGTTGTAGCCGGTGAAGGGCAGCATCGCGAAGGGGTCGCGCCGCACGGTACCGTTGCCGCCGGCCATGGCTGCGGTAGTCTCGCTGCCCATCGTCGCCGCCATGTAGACGCCTTCGCCCCAGTTGCGCGCCTCGGTCACCAGCGGTACCGTGGTCGAGCGCCGGCCGCCGAATATGAAGGCATCGATGGCCACGCCTTGCGGGTCGTCCCAGTCGCTGTCCAGCGCCGGGTTGTTGGTGGCGGCGACGGTGAAACGCGAGTTCGGGTGCGCCGCCGGGCGCAGCTTGCCGTCGGCGCCGCGTGCACTTTCGGGCGTCCAGTCCTTGCCCTGCCAGTCGATCAGGTGCGCCGGCGGCTCGTCGGTCATGCCTTCCCACCAGACATCGCCGTCGTCGGTGAGCGCCACGTTGGTAAAGATCACGTCGCGCTTGAGCGAATCCATGCAGTTCGGATTCGTCTTGTAGTTGGTGCCCGGTGCGACGCCGAAGTAACCGGCCTCGGGGTTGATCGCATACAGCCGGCCGTCGGGGCCGGGCTTGATCCAGGCGATGTCGTCGCCGATGGTCGTGACCTTCCAGCCGGCAAAGCCCTTCGGCGGCACCAGCATGGCGAAGTTGGTCTTGCCGCAGGCGCTGGGGAAAGCCGCGGCCACGTGGTACTTGCGGCCCTGCGGCGAGCTTACGCCGAGGATCAGCATGTGCTCGGCCAGCCAGCCCGGGCTACCGGAGGGCCCCTGCGCGGCCGCGCGGCCCATGGTCGAGGCGATGCGCAGCGCGAAGCACTTCTTGCCCAGCAGTGCGTTGCCGCCGTAGCCGGAGCCGTAGCTCCAGATTTCCTGCGTCTCGGGGTAGTGCACGATGTACTTGGTCTTGTTGCAGGGCCACGGCACGTCGGCCTGGCCCGGCTGCAACGGCGCGCCGACGCTGTGCACGCAGGGCACGAAGTGGCCGTCGCTGCCCAGCAAGTCGAGCACCGGCTTGCCCATGCGCGTCATCATGCGCATGTTCGCCGCCACGTAGGCGCTGTCGGACAGCTCCACGCCGATGTGCGAGATGTGCGAGCCCAGCGGCCCCATCGAGAAGGGCACGACGTACATCGTGCGCCCGCGCATCGAGCCGCGGAACAGCCCCGGCGTGCCATCGGCCTGGCCGTGCTGCAGCAGCGCGCGCATCTGGTCCGGCGCCACCCAGTTGTTGGTGGGGCCGGCGTCTTCCTGGCGCTGGCTGCAGATGAAGGTGCGGTCCTCGACGCGGGCCACGTCGCCCGGGTCGCTGCAGGCCAGGTGGCTGTTGGGGCGCTTTTCAGGGTTCAGCCGCTTGAAGGTGCCTGCGGCCACCAAGCCGGCGCACAGGCGGTCGTATTCCTCCGCCGAGCCATCGCACCAGTACACGTCGGCAGCCTCGGTCAGCGCAGCAATCTCCGCGACCCAGGCGATGAGCCGGGCATGCCTGACGTGCCGTGGCACGTTCAGCCGTTGGCCTTCCATCGAGGGGTGATTCATCTGAACTCCAATCGTCGAAACAAGAACTCGTGCGCATCCGGCCGGGGCCGGAAGGGCTCGCGCCGGGGCGCGCGCGAAGGGTGCTGATTGTCGCCACAATGGCAGGCACCGGTAAGCGCTCAGACGCAGGGAAGCCGCAAAAAGTCGAGCCGGTCGCGCAAAGGACTTTTGACGAACGGCCAGCTAAAGCCTGGGTGTTTTGCTATGCTGCACTGCAGCAAAAAGACTGGTGCGGCGTTCGCGTTTCAGTCTGTGGCAAAGGCAATCATGATTCGAGTGGTGAGCGTCAACGTGGCACGGGCCAGCGTGCGCACGATCGGCGGCCGGCAGGTGCTGACGGCCATCGGCAAGCAGCCGGTTGCAGGGCCGGCGACGGTGCGCGCGCTGGGTCTGGCCGGCGACGAGCAGGCCGACCTGAGCGTGCACGGCGGCCTGAGCAAGTCGGTCTACGCCTACCCGCACGAACATTACGCGTTCTGGCAGGTGGTGCGCGCGCAGGCCCGCGTCGCCGCCTGGGACCAGGGCTTGAGCCCCGGCGCGATGGGCGAGAACCTGACGCTGCAGGGCCTGCTCGAGGGCGACATGTGGATCGGCGACTATCTGCGCCTGCCGCACTGCACGCTGGCCATCAGCGAGCCGCGCAACCCCTGCTTCAAGTTCGACGACGCCATGGGCTTCAACCAGGCGAGCAAGCTGATGCTGCAGTCGGGCTACTGTGGCGCCTACCTGAGCGTCATCGACACCGGCACGGTCGAGGCCGGCGACGAGGCCACGCTGGTGCCCGGGCCGCGCGAGGTGAACCTGCGCGAGTTGTTCCAGGCACGGCGCGAGCGGCGCTGAGCGCGTCGGTCCTGGCAGCCGAATGCTCGCCTATCGCCACGCCTTTCACGCGGGCAACCATGCCGACGTGCTGAAGCACCTGCTGCTGGTGCAGCTGATGCGCCACATGGCGCTGAAGGACAAGGGCTACCGCATCGTCGACACCCACGCCGGCGCCGGCCAGTACGCGCTGGACTCGCCGCAGGCGCTGAAGAAGGGCGAGTACCTGCAGGGCATCGCCCGGCTGTGGACGGTCGACGGCGCCATGCCGGAGTGCGTGGCCGACTATTTGCAGCAGGTGCGGCTGCTCAACCCCGACGGTGCGCTGCGGCTGTACCCCGGCTCTCCGCTGCTGGCATGCCAACTGCTGCGGCCGCAGGATCAGCTGCGGCTGTTCGAGCTGCATCCGGCCGAAACCCCCGCGCTGCAGGCGCTGCTGGGTGGCGTCAAGGGTGTCGAGCTGCGCCAGGCCGATGGCTTTGCCGCGTTGAAAGGCCAGCTGCCGCCGCCGACGCGGCGCGCATTGGTGCTCATCGACCCCAGCTACGAGGGCCATGCCGACTACGGCCGCGTGCTCGATGCGGTGGGCGATGGCTTGCGCCGTTTTGCGCAGGGCGTGGTCATGGTCTGGTATCCGGTGGTCACGAAGCCGGGCGCCGCCGCGCTGGTGCAGGGCCTGAAGGCGCTGGCGCCGCAAGGCTGGCTGCACGCCCGGCTGGACCTGCAGCAGCCGGATGCGCAGGGTTTCGGCCTTGCGGGCAGCGGCGTCGTGATCATCAACCCGCCGCACACGCTGCACGCGCGGCTGCTCGGCGCCCTGCCCTGGCTGGCGCGGGTGCTGGCGCAGCACGCGGGTGCCAGCCACCGGCTGGAGCAACGCGAGGCATGACCCGCCTTCGGCAACACCAGGAGCCCTGTGGCGCCCTGACGCAGCGATCTCACTATCAGTCCACCCCGACGGACCGCTCCACGCGGAATTTCTCCGCGAACGCCGCAAAGCGGCCCTCGTCCAGCGCCTCGCGCACTTCGCGCATCAGGCTCAGGTAGTAGTGCAGGTTGTGGATGCTGGTCAGCATCGGGCCCAACATCTCACCGCAACGGTCCAGGTGGTGCAAATAGGCGCGCGAGAAGCCGCGGCAGGCGGTGCAGCTGCAGCTCTCGTCGATCGGCCGCTCGTCGATCTTGTAGCGCGCATTGCGGATACGCAGCTCGCCGAAACGCGTGAACAGGTGGCCGTTGCGCGCGTTGCGCGTGGGCATCACGCAGTCGAACATGTCGATGCCGCAGGCCACGCCGGCCACCAGGTCCTCGGGCGTACCCACGCCCATCAGGTAGCGCGGCTTGTGCGCCGGCAGCTGTGGCGGCGTGTGCGCCATGATGCGCAGCATCTCCTCCTTTGGCTCGCCGACGCTGACGCCGCCGATCGCGTAGCCCGGGAAGTCCATCTCGGCCAGCGCCGCGGCCGACTGCGCACGCAGGCCCTCGTACATGCCGCCCTGCACGATGCCGAACAGCGCGTTCGGGTTGCCCAGGCGCTGGAACTCGTCGCGGCTGCGCCGGGCCCAGCGCAGGCTCAGCTCCATTGAGCGCCGCGCCTCGGCTTCGGTCGTCAGCTTGCCGGCAGTTTGGTACGGTGTGCATTCGTCGAGCTGCATGACGATGTCGCTGTTCAGCACCTGCTGGATCTGCATGCTGATCTCGGGCGTCAGGAACAGCTTGTCGCCGTTGACCGGCGACGCGAACCTCACGCCTTGCTCGCTGATCTTGCGCATCTCGCCCAGGCTCCACACCTGGAAGCCGCCGCTGTCGGTGAGCATCGGCTTGGGCCAGCCCTCGAAACGGTGCAGCCCGCCGAACTGGCGCAGCACCTCCAGCCCGGGCCGCAGCCACAGGTGGAAGGTGTTGCCCAGGATGATCATCGCGCCCATGTCCAGCAGCGACTGCGGCATCACGCCCTTGACCGTGCCGTAGGTGCCCACCGGCATGAACACCGGCGTCTCGACCACGCCATGGGTCAGCGTCAGGCGGCCGCGGCGCGCGGCGCCTTCGGTCTTCAGCAGTTCGAACGTCAGCATGGCGGCATTGTCGCCGCCGTAGCCGAGATCACCGCATCAGCAGCATCGCGTCGCCATAGCTGAAGAAGCGGTAGCGCGCCTCGATCGCGTGCCGGTACAGCGCACGCACGTGCTCGTGGCCGGCAAAGGCGCTGACCAGCATCAGCAGCGTGCTCTTCGGCAGGTGGAAGTTGGTGACCAGCAGGTCGACGACGCGGAACAGGAAACCCGGCGTGATGAAGATGTCGGTCTCTGCCGCACCGGCGCGCAGCACGCCGTCGCGCGCCGCCGATTCCAGCGCGCGCAAGGTGGTCGTGCCCACCGCGACGATGCGGCCGCCGGCGGCGCGCGTGGCCGCGATCGCCTGCACCGTGGCGGCGCCGACCTCGAAGCACTCGGCATGCATGCGGTGTTCGGCAATCGTCTCGGCCCGCACCGGCTGGAAGGTGCCGGCACCGACGTGCAGGGTCACCGCGGCGCGGCGCACACCCCGATCCTCCAGTGCCTGCAGCAGGGTCTCGTCGAAATGCAGTGCCGCGGTCGGCGCGGCCACGGCACCGGGCCGGGCGGCGAACACCGTCTGGTAGCGCGCTTCGTCCTCTGCCGCATCTGCATGCGTGATGTACGGCGGCAGCGGCACATGGCCGTGCGCCTGCAGCAGCGCCAGTGGGTCGGAGGGGAAACGCAGGTGGAACAGCGCCTCCTCCGGGCCCGCGCGGCCCAGCACCTCGGCATCGAAGGCCTCGGCAAAGCGCAGCCGGCTGCCCGGCTTCGGCGACTTGCTGGCGCGCAGGTGGGCCAGCACCTCGTGGCCCGGCAGCACACGCTCGACCAGCGCCTGCACCGCGCCGCCGCTGGGGCTCTTTTCGCCATACAGCCGCGCCTTGATGACGCGCGTGTCGTTGAACACCAGCAGGTCGCCGGGCTGCAGCAGCGCCGGCAGATCGCGAAACACGCGGTCCACCGGTAGCCGGCCCCGGCCGTCGAGCAGCCGGGAACCGCTGCGCTGCGGCGCCGGATGCTGCGCAATCAGCTCGGCGGGCAACTCGAAATCGAAGTCGGCAAGGGTCAGGACACGAGAGGACATGAGGGTTTCGACGCAGGCAGCGGCCTGTGCAGAGTCCGGCGCGGCGCAAAACGTTCCGTGGCGCCCTGTAGAGTAACCCGGAGCGCAACCCGACTCAGCAGGTGGACCCATTCCATCGCCCCCCGCCCCCGTGAAGACACCTGCCCGGCCGAGTGCATCGGCGCCGGCACGGGCCATGGACAAGCTGGGCCTGCGCAGCGACACCGACCTGGCGCTGCACCTGCCGCTGCGCTACGAGGACGAAACCCGGCTGACGCCGCTGGCGGCGCTGCACGAGGGCATGAGCGCCCAGGTCGAAGGCGTCGTCGCCGATTGCCGCGTCGAGCTGCGGCCGCGCCGTCAGCTGATCGTGCGCCTGCGCGACGGTGCAGACGAGTTGCTGCTGCGCTTCCTGCACTTCTATCCGTCGCAGCAGAAGAGCCTTGCGCCGGGCGCGCGGCTGCGCGTGCGCGGCGAGGTGCGCGGCGGCTTCTTCGGGCTCGAGATGGTGCACCCGAACGTCAGGCCGGTGGCCGGGGGTAGCCCGCTGCCGCAGTCGTTGACGCCGGTCTATCCCACCACGGCACAGCTGCCGCAGGCCTACCTGCGCAAGGCCATCGTCGCGGCGCTGGCGCGCGCGCCGCTGCACGAAGTGCTGCCGCCCGAGCTGCTGCCCGCGGGCCTGCCGTCGCTGCGCGAGGCGCTGCAGTTCCTGCACCACCCGCCGCCGCACGCCAGCCTGGCGGCGCTGAGCGACCATTCGCATCCCGCCTGGCAGCGGCTGAAGTTCGAGGAACTGCTGGCGCAGCAGCTGTCGCAGGCCCAGGCGCGGCAGGAGCGGCAACTGTTGCGTGCGCCGCCGCTGCCCGGCCGCGCCGAGGGCGGCCTGCTGCAGCGCTTGCAGGCGGCGCTGCCCTTTGCGTTGACCGCCGCGCAACAGCGCGTGAGCCAAGAGATCGCCGCCGACCTGGCGCGCGCGCAGCCGATGCACCGCCTGCTGCAGGGCGACGTCGGCTCGGGCAAGACGGTGGTCGCGGCGCTGGCCGCGGCCGTGGCCATCGATTCCGGCTGGCAATGCGCGCTGATGGCGCCGACCGAGATCCTGGCCGAACAACATTTTCGCAAGCTGGTGCACTGGCTCGAACCGCTGGGCCTGGGCGTGGCCTGGCTCACCGGCAGCCGCAAGGGCAAGGCGCGCACGCAGATGCTCGAGCGCGTGGCCAGCGGCGAGGCCGCGCTGGTGGTGGGCACGCACGCGGTGATCCAGGACGACGTGCACTTCGCGCGGCTCGGCCTGGCCATCATCGACGAGCAGCACCGCTTCGGCGTGCAGCAGCGTCTGGCGCTGCGCCGCAAGCTGGTGAACAGAGGAAAGGACGGCGAGCTCGAGCCGCACCTGTTGATGATGACGGCGACGCCGATCCCGCGCACCTTGGCGATGACCTACTTTGCCGACCTGGAGCTCAGCACCATCGACGAGCTGCCGCCCGGGCGCACGCCGGTGCTGACCAAGGTGTTCGCCGCGTCGCGCCGCGACGAGGTGGTGGCGCGCATCCGCGACGAGCTGGCCCAGGGCCGGCAGGCCTACTGGGTATGCCCGCTGATCGAGGACAACGCCAACGGCGTTGCGGCGCAGGCTCATGCCGGCGAAGCCAGCGTGAAGGGGCGCAGCCCCGGCCGAAGCCCAAGCGAGGCGCTCGAACTGCGCAACGCCACGCAGACCTTCGAGGAGCTGGGCGCCGCGCTGCCCGGCCACACGGTTGGCCTGTTGCACGGCCGCTTGAAGGCCGCGGACAAGGCGCAGGTGATGGCGCAGTTCAGCGCCGGGCAGCTGCAAGTGCTGGTGGCCACCACCGTCATCGAGGTCGGCGTCGACGTGCCCAATGCCAGCCTGATGGTGGTGGAGCATGCCGAGCGTTTCGGGCTGAGCCAGCTGCACCAGCTGCGCGGCCGGGTCGGCCGCGGCAGCGCCGCCAGCGTGTGCGTGCTGCTCTATGCATCACCGCTGGGCGAAACCGGCAAGGCGCGGCTGAAGGCGATGCTGGACACGCACGACGGCTTCGAGATCGCGCGGCGCGACCTGGAGATCCGCGGCCCCGGCGAATTCATGGGCGCGCGCCAGTCGGGCGATGCGCTGCTGCGCTTTGCCGACCTGGCCGAGGACAACCGGCTGCTGCAGCACGCGCGGCGCATCGCCCCGCTGCTGCTCGCACAGCACCCGCAGATTGCGCAGCGCCACGTGCAGCGCTGGCTGGGCGCAGGCGCCGAGTTCCTGAAAGCTTGAACACGCACAATGCGCACATGACGCTGACCGAACTGCGCTACATCGTTGCCGTGGCCCGCGAGCGGCATTTCGGCCGCGCCGCCGAAGCCTGTCACGTGTCGCAGCCCACGCTCAGCGTGGCCATCAAGAAGCTCGAGGAGGAACTCGAGATCAAGCTCTTCGAGCGCGGCGGCAACGAGGTCACGGTCACGCCGCTGGGCGAGGAGATCGTGCGTCAGGCGCAGGCGGTGCTCGAGCAGGCTGCCGCCATCAAGGAGATCGCCCAGCGCGGCAAGGACCCGCTGGCGGGCCCGCTGCGCCTGGGCATCATCTACACCATCGGTCCGTACCTGCTGCCCGAGCTGGTGCGCGAGGTCATCGAGCGCAGCCCGCAGATGCCGCTGATGCTGCAGGAGAACTTCACCGTCAAGCTGCTGGAGATGCTGCGTACCGGCGAGCTGGATTGCGCCATCCTGGCCGAGCCCTTCCCGGACACCGGGCTGGCGATTGCGCCGCTGTACGACGAGCCCTTCATGGCGGCGGTGCCGATGACGCACCCGCTGGCCGCACGCAAGACCCTCAGCACCGAGGAACTGAAGCAGCAGACCATGCTGCTGCTCGGCACCGGCCACTGCTTCCGCGACCACGTGCTCGAAGTCTGCCCCGAGTTCGCGCGCTTCTCCAGCGACGCCGAGGGCATTCGCAAGAGCTTCGAGGGCAGCTCGCTCGAGACCATCAAGCACATGGTGGCCTCGGGCATGGGCGTGACCGTGCTGCCGCGGCTGAGCGTCGATGCCGAGTCGCAGCCGCATGTGCGCTACATCCCCTTCGCACCGCCGGTGCCGACGCGGCGCGTGGTGCTGGCCTGGCGGCGCAGCTTCACGCGCTACGAGGCCATTGCCGCGCTGCGCAATGCCGTCTATGCCTGCAAGCTCGATGGCGTGACACGGCTGTCCTGACCTATCGCAAGGATGCATCCATTCAATTGCCCCGGCACGTGGGGTGCGACTATCCTATGGCCGTCGATTTCCCACGCAGATGCAGGAAGGAGTAAGACATGTCGACCGAAGCGAAGTGCCCCGTCGCTTGCACCGCTGGCACTGGCACCACGAACCGCGACTGGTGGCCGGGCCAGCTGCGGCTGGACCTGCTGCACCAGCATTCCAGCAAGTCCGACCCGATGGGCCAGGGCTTCGACTACGCGAAGGAATTCAAGAGCCTGGACTACGCGGCACTGAAGAAGGACCTGGCCGCGCTGATGACCGACTCGCAGGACTGGTGGCCGGCCGACTTCGGCCACTACGGTGGGCTGTTCATCCGCATGGCCTGGCACAGCGCCGGCACCTACCGCATCCAGGACGGCCGCGGCGGCGGCGGGCGCGGGCAGCAGCGCTTCGCGCCGCTGAACAGCTGGCCCGACAACGTCAGCCTGGACAAGGCGCGCCGGCTGCTGTGGCCGATCAAGCAGAAGTACGGCCGCAAGATCTCCTGGGCCGACCTGATGATCCTGACCGGCAACGTCGCGCTGGAGACGATGGGCTTCAAGACCTTCGGCTTCGGCGGTGGCCGCGCCGACGTGTGGGAGCCGGACAACGATGTCTACTGGGGCCGCGAAACCAAGTGGCTGGGCGGTGACGTGCGCTATACGCAAGGCTCACCCGGCGTGCAGGATAAGCACGGCGTGCTGGTCAAGGACGACGACAGCGAGAAGCCGCACACGCGCGACCTGGAGAACCCGCTGGCCGCTGTGCAGATGGGCCTGATCTACGTCAACCCCGAAGGGCCGGACGGCAAACCCGACCCGCTGGCCGCGGCCAAGGACATCCGCGACACCTTCGGCCGCATGGCGATGGACGACGAGGAGACGGTGGCGCTGATCGCCGGCGGCCACACCTTCGGCAAGACCCA
>CAYUPF010000093.1:7973-15974 GCA_964446545.1 uncultured Rubrivivax sp. | reverse complement strand
GCGAGCTTCATGGTCGGGTCAGTTGTCGGTGGACAGCGCCTCGATGCAATGGCGCGGCATGATCAATTGTCCATCCGCGCCGGGCACGGCTTCGATGCTGATGCGCGGCGCCGACGAGACCACCGAGCCGAAGATCGTCGCGAAGGCCACGTCGGCCGCGTCGCGGCCGGTGCCGAAGCGCACGAAGCCCATCGGTATGGCCGTGCCCGAGGGGTCGAACATGTACCAGCGGTCGCCGAGGTAGGCCTCGACATAGGCATGGAAGTCGGTGGGGCCGAGCGCCGGGTCGGCGCCGTAGTCGATGCCGGTGGTGAAGCGCGCCGGGATGTTCATCGCGCGGCACAGCGCGATCATCAGGTGCGCGAAGTCGCGGCACACGCCCACGGTTTCGAGCAGCGTGTCGATGGCCGAGGTGTTGGAGTTGGAGGTGTTCTGCGTGAAGCGCGTGTGCTGCAGCACCCAGTCGCGGATGCCTTGCACGCGGTTGTAGCCGTGCCACTGCTGGCCGAACTCGCGCATCGCGAACTTCAGCAGCCGGTCGGACTGGCAGTAGCGGCTGGGGTAGATGTAGCTCAGCACCTGCGCCGGCAGGCGGGCCACCGGCACCTCGGGAATCTGCTCGGCCAGCGCCATGTAGTGCGACAGCTCGACGGTGGCCTGGTAGGCGACGCGCAGCGGGCCGGGCCGCGCGCTCAGCCGCAGGTAGCGGTTCAAGGTGGCGGGGTCGGTCTCCACCTGCGTCGCCACGTTCTGGTTGAGCGTGAGCGACTCCTCGATCACGCGCTGCCGGTTGGTGTGCGCGGCGTGGATGTTGAAGATGAAGTCGCAGCCGGGATCGAAGACTTCGTAGTCCAGTTCCAGCGACAGGCGCAGGCGGATCATGTCCGGCTCCGTGCGCCGCGGCGAAGGGCGTGTGCAAGTGTTTGAATGGGGGGCTCCCTGTGGAAGCCCACCTTAACACTGCGCGCGCTGCGGCGCGGCTCTCAGGTCTTGCGACGGTAGGTCACGAAGGCGTAGCGCGTGCCGTCGGCGCCGACATGGCTCTCGCGCGACGCTTCGACGAAGGCCTGGCGGTCCCAGGGTGGAAAGTGCACGTCGCCTGCCAGATCGGCGTCGATCTCGGTCAGCACCAGTTCGTCCGCACGCGGCAGCGCCTGCGCGTACAGCTGCGCGCCGCCGATGACGAAGGCCAGCGGCTCGCCGCTGACACGCTGCAGCGCGGTATCCAGGCTGTCGACGGTCTCGGCGCCCGGGGCGTCGAAGCCTGCGTTGCGCGTGACGACGATGTTGCGCCGCCCGGGCAGCGGCCGAAAGCGCGGCGGCAGCGATTCCCAGGTCCTGCGGCCCATGATCACCGCGTGGCCGCGGGTGGTGGCGGCGAAATGCTTCTGGTCCGCCGGCTCCTTCCACAGCAGCCCGTTGTCGCGGCCGATGGCGCCATTGCGCGCCACCGCGGCAATCAGCGACAGCTTCACACCGCCACCGGCGCCTTGATGGCCGCATGGTGCCGGTAGTCCAGCACCTCGAAGTCCTCGTAGGCGTAGTCGAAGATCGACGGCGGCCGGCGCCTGATGTTCAGCAGCGGGTAGGGGTAGGGCGCGCGATCGAGTTGCGTGCGCACCTGCTCGACGTGGTTGTCGTAGATGTGGCAGTCGCCGCCGGTCCAGATGAAGTCGCCGACCTGCAGCTCGCACTGCTGCGCCAGCATGTGCGTCAGCAGCGCATAGCTGGCGATGTTGAAGGGCACGCCCAGGAAGATGTCGGCGCTGCGCTGGTACAGCTGGCAGCTCAGGCGGCCTTCGGCGACATAGAACTGGAAGAAGGCATGGCAGGGCAGCAGCGCCATCTTCGACAGCTCGGCCACGTTCCAGGCGCTGACGATGATGCGGCGGCTGTCGGGGTTGCTCTTCAGCTGCTTGACCACCTCGGCGATCTGGTCGATGTGGCCGCCGTCGGGCGTGGGCCAGCTGCGCCACTGCACGCCATAGACCGGACCCAGGTCGCCGGTCTCGGGGTTCGCCCACTCGTCCCAGATGCTGACGCCGCGCTGCTGCAGCCAGCGTGCGTTGCCGTCGCCGCGCAGGAACCACAGCAGTTCCAGGACGATGCTCTTCAGGTGCACCTTCTTCGTCGTCACCAGCGGGAAGCCTTCGTTCAGGTCGAAGCGCATCTGGTGGCCGAACACGCTGCGCGTGCCGGTGCCGGTGCGGTCGGACTTGGCCACGCCGCGCTCGAACACGTGGCGCATGAAATCTTCGTATTGGCTGCGGATGGGGCGGGACAACTCAGTACGCTCCAAAGAGGGTGTCGAGGGCTTCCTGCACCTCGGCGCGGTACGCGCCGAGGTGGGCGACCGGCTTGCGCAACTCGATGGCCGGCACGGCGCCCAGCGCGGCCGTGTCCATCACCACATTGTCGCTGCCGACGGAAAACAGCGGGTTCAGGTATCGCGCCCGGGGTCCGAAGGCGATCTCGCGCCGCAGCGGCACCACCACGCGCGTGGCCAGGTGGTCGATGTGGTTGTTCTGCACGTCCATGAAGTAAGGCGTGAGCTTGCGCTCTGCCGCTTCGGGGTTCGCGTAGACATCGAAGCGGGCCATCAGCGGCCCTTCATGAAGCTGCGGTAGCGCGCCAGCGGCAGGCCTTCGCGTTCGATACGGGCGTTGTAGTGCTCGATGGCGGCCTTGTTCTCTTCGTTCCAGCGTTCCCAGTAGCGCTTGCGCACCTCTTCGGCCAGCAACGCATCGACCGTGGCCGAGACGTTCATGCCCAATTCGCGCGCCATGTCCAGTACCTTGGCATTCAGGCTCAGGTTGGCGGATCGCTTCGGGGACTTGTCGAATCGCAGCATGGACAGTCTCCATCAATCATGCGCATGAATTATGCCGGACTGGACTGCGCAACCGCCGGCTGCAGATCGAACTGCATCGCCGCCAGTCGGGCATAGAGGCCGTCGCGCGCCACCAGCTCGGCATGCGTGCCGGTGTCGACGATGCGTCCGGCCTCCATCACCACGATGCGGTCGGCGCGCAGCACGGTGGCCAACCGGTGCGCGATGACCAGCGTGGTGCGGCCACGCATCGCGGCTTCCAGGGCGGCCTGCACCATGCGCTCGCTCTCGGCGTCGAGCGCGCTGGTGGCTTCGTCCAGCAGCAGCAGCGGCGGGTTCTTCAGCATCGCGCGCGCGATGCTGATGCGCTGGCGCTGGCCGCCGGACAGGCGCACGCCGCGTTCGCCGAGAAAGCTGCGGTAGCCCTCGGGCAGCGCGCTGATGAACTCGTGCGCGAAGGCCGCCTTGGCCGCGGCGATGACCTCGTCGTCGCTGGCCGTGGGCTTGCCGTAGCGGATGTTCTCCAGCGCGCTGGCCGAGAAGATCACGCTGTCCTGCGGCACGATGCCGATGCGCTGGCGCAGCTCGGCCAGCGCCGCCTGCTGCACCGGCACGCCATCGATCTCGACGCGGCCGGACTGCACGTCGTAGAAGCGCAGCAGCAGCTGCAGCACCGTGCTCTTGCCGGCGCCGCTGGGGCCGACCAGTGCCACCGTCTCGCCGGCGCGCACGTCCAGGCTGAAGTCGTGCAGCGTGTCCTGCCGCGGGCGCGACGGGTAGTGGAAGCGCACGTTGACCAACCGGCAGGACGAGCCGCCTTGCACCGCCGGCAGCGCCTGGGGCGCGGGCGGGTCGGCCACGGTCGAGCGCGTGGCCAGCAGCTCCATCAGCCGCTCGGTGGCGCCGGCGGCGCGCAGCAGGTCGCCGTAGACCTCGGACAGCACCGCTACGCTGCCCACCAGGATGATGACGAAGACGACGGTCTGCCCCAGGTGGCCGGCGGTGATGTGGCCCTGCATCACCGCCTGCGTGCCCTGGTACAGGCCCCACAGCAGCGCGCCGAAGGTGGCGCTGATGATGAAGGCGACCAGGTACGAGCGCACCAGGCTGCGCTTGCGCGCCACCTCGAAGGCATGTTCGGTGGACACTTCGAAGCGCGCCGCCTCGCGCGACTGCTGAGTGTAGCTCTGCACGATCGGGATCGCGTTCAGCACCTCGGCGGCGATGGCGCTGGAATCGGCCACGCGGTCCTGGCTGGCGCGCGACAGGCGGCGCACGCGCCGGCCGAAGTACAGGCTGGGCAACACCACCAGCACCAGGATGCCCAGCACCTGCGTCATCACGTACGGGTTGGTGATCACCAGCATGAGCAGCGCGCCGATGCCCATGACGGTGTTGCGCAGGCCCATGCTCAAGGACGAGCCGACGACGGTCTGCACCAGCGTGGTGTCGGTGGTCAGGCGGCTCAGCACCTCGCCGGTCTGCGTGTGCTCGAAGAACTCCGGGCTCTGCTCGATGACGTGCGCATAGACGGCGCTGCGCAGGTCGGCGGTGATGCGCTCGCCCAGCCAGCTGACCATGTAGAAGCGCGCCGCCGAGAACAGGCCCAGCGCCGCGCCGACGCCGAACAGCGCCAGGAAGTACGGGCGCAGCGCCATCACCCGTTCGCCCGGGTCGCTGCTGACCAGGCCCTGGTCGATCAATGACTTCAGGGCCAGCGGAATGGCCAGCGTGCTCGTCGCCGCCAGCACCAGGAACAGCAGCGCCAGCGCGACCCGGCCGCGGTAGGGTCGGATGAAGGGCAACAGGCCGGTCAGCGAGCGCGGCGACTTGGCCGCGCTGCGGGCGTCTTCTTGAGGCATGGGCGGGAGTCTATGCGGCGGCGCCGCCACGGCCGTTGCGGCTGAAATTCACACCGTCCGTCCGCTGGCAGCGAGGCCCCGCGGGCTTTGTGGTCGAATCTAGGGGCCACGCTTGCGCGCCAATTGCGCGATCATTGATCCCATGTTCGATCCCGCCGCCGAACCCCGCTGGATGCGCCGCTGCACGGCGCTGGCGCTGCGCCTGGGCTTCCTGCCCTCGCTGGCGGGGATGAGCCTGCTGCTGGTGCTGGGCGTGCTGGGGCTGACGCAGGCGGCGGTGCTGCTGCTCGGCCAGGGGCCCAAGCCGCTGGCGCTGCTGATGGCCGGCGCCATGGCGCTGGTGCTGTCGCCCTTCCTCGCGGCCTGGCTGCTGCGCCTGATGTTCCAGCTGGAAGCGGCGCGCCAGCGCCACAGCGTCAATGCCACCAAGGACGAGCTCACCGGCGCGCACAACCGCCGCCACTTCATGCAGATGGCCGAACGCGAATGGGCGCGCTGCCGGCGCTATGCCGAAGACGGCGCGCTGCTGCTCATCGATGCCGACCAGTTCAAGAGCCTGAAGAGCAGCCAGGGCTCGGCCTGCTGCGACGCGCTGCTGCGCGACATGACGCGCGTGGTGACGCAGTCGCTGCGCCAGCCCGACCTGCTGGCGCGCTATGCCGCCGAGGCGCTGATCGTCTACCTGCCCAACACCGACCCGATGGGCGCGCTGGACGTGGCCGAGCGCATCCGCGAACGCATCGCCGGCCACACGCTGCGCTGGCACAACGGCGGCGTCAGCAGCACGGTGAGCATCGGCGTGGCCTCGGTCGGCGCCACCCACGTGACGCTGGAATCGCTGGTGCAGGACGGCTTGAGCGCGCTGCAGGCGGCCAAGGATGCCGGGCGCAACTGTGTGCGCGCCGCGCCGATCCAGCCGCGTGCCACGCCGGCGCGGCCGCCCTCGGCGGCCTCGGGCGGGCCGCGTGCGCGCCGGCCCTGAACCTCAATTGCCCAGGCGCAGCCGGCCGGCGTAGCCGGTCATCTCCAGGTAGCCGCTGCCCACGCGTTGGCCTTGGGCATCGCGCAGTTCGCTCAGGCCTTCCCAGTAGACCGTGCCGGTGCCTTCGCGGCTGTCCAGTTCCTGCGCGTCGAGCAGCGCGCGCACCTCGAAGCGGCCGGCCGGCGTGTCCACCGTCCACTGCAGCGGGTAGCGCGCACCCGAGCCCGGGCTCGTCCACAGCCGGCCGGGCGTGAAGCGCACGCTGTCGTCCGCGAAGACCAACGACCGGCCAGCGGCATCGCGCCAGCTGCCTCCCGCCCACAGGCTGCTGCCGTCGGCGCGGCGCAGGCGGAAGGCGGTGAGCGCGCCGCCGTCGTCCAGGTTCATGCCGATCCAGTCCCAGCCCACCGCGTCCGGGTGCATCAGCGTGTCGCTCCATTCGTGGTCCAGCCAGGCGCGCCCGCGCACCGCCAGGCGCTCGCCGCCCCGCTGCAGCGTGCCCTGCGCCTGCAGCTGCGGCTCGCTCAGGTAGTGGCTGGCCTGGGCCTCTTCAGGCCCCTTGCGCGAGAAACCGGCTTCGCCCTGCAGCAGCGGCGGCTGCGTGGCGCGCAACTCCAGCTGCAGCGCGAAGGCCTGCGCCGCGCCGCCGTTCGATCCGAACTGCGTCGTGTACAGGCTGCGGCCGGCGACATCGCGGCGCTGCAGCGTCCAGCCGTTGAGAAACAGGTCGGTGTCGTGCAGCGCGGCGCGGGCCAGCGCCGCGTTCGGGTCGCCCGACCAGCGCGCGATGCGCTGCGCGTGCAGATGCTGCCGCTGGCCCAGGTCGCTGAGCGCGGCATGCGCAAACAGCAGGTGGCGCGCGGCGAAGCGGCTGTCCAGCTGCGTCGCCAGCCCGGTGCGGGTGCGGAAGAAGGTGATCTGGAAGCCGTAGTGCGCGTCGCCGTCGGCGCGCAGCTCGCCGGTGATGTACCACCACTCGATGGCCGCGCCGAGGTGCGCGCCGTGGTCGCGCGGAAAGCGCAGCGCGCGGCCGCGGCGCACCGGCTCGTCGGCCGGCTGCGCAAAGCCGGGGCCGGTAGCGGCCAGCAGCAGCGTGCCCAGGCAGCGGCGGCGCTGCACTACCAGTCCTCCTTCACCGACAGCAGCGCGGCGCGCGAGGCGGCGGCGCGCGCGCTGTAGGCGGCCGTGCCGATGCCGGCGGCCAGCACCGCGGCGCACAGCGCCAGCAGCTGGCCCCAGGGCAGCAGCAGTTCCATCGTCCAGTGGAAGCTCTGCGGGTTGACCACGTGCACCAGCACCACGCTCACCGCCAGCCCCAGCGCCAGGCCGAGCAGCACGCCGGCGGCCAGCCAGGCGGCGGCCTCGCCGGCGACCACGCCGATGACCATCGCGCGCGTCAGCCCCAGGTGCGCGAGCAGGCCGAATTCCTTGCGCCGCGCCAGCACCTGCGCCGACAGGCTGGCGGCAATGCCCACCAGCCCGATGGCGATGGCCACCGCCTGCAGGTAGGTGGTGACGGCGAAGCTGCGGTCGAAGATGGCCAGCGACAGCGCGCGCAGCTCGGGCGTGGCGGCGATGTCGAGCAGATCGGCGTCGCCGCCCAGCGCGCGCAGGCGCTGGCGCACTTGCTGCGCATCGGCGCCGGGCGCCAGCCACAGCGCCAGGTCGTTGATGCGGATGTCGCCGGTCAGCGCCTGGTAGGCCGCGGCGTCGATGGCGATGGCGCCGAACTGCCGCGCATAGTCGCGCCAGATGCCGAGCACGCGCGCCTCGCTGTCGTCGCCCGGCGCGCGGCCGATGGGCAGGCGGATGAGCTGGCCGGGCTGCTTGTGATACAGCGCCGCGGCGGCCTCGCTCAGGTACACGCCGGTCTCGCCCGGCGCGGGCGGCAGCGGCGCGGCCAGCAGCGGCAGGTCCTGCGCCGGCCGCTCCAGCGGCCGGGCGAGCAGCGCGACGGCCGGACGCTCGGGCGCCAGCTGCAGCGCGCGCACGCGCGAGGCCATCACCCGCTGCACGCCGGGCAGCGCCTGCACCGCGGCGACGAAGGCCGGGTCCAGCCAGGCCTGGTCGGCCGCGGCGCTGCTGCCGGCGCTGCGCGCGTACAGGTCGGCGGGCAGCACCTGGTCCAGCCAGGCGGCGACGCCGCCGCGGAAGCTGGTGACCATCACCGTCAGCGCCACCGACAGCGCCAGGCTGGCGACCACGCCGGCCACCGCGGCACTGGCGGTATGGCGCTGGAAGCGCGCGCGCCGCATCGCCAGCAGCGCCAGCGCGTGGCGCGACGACGGCAGCAGCGCCAGCAAGGCCTGCACGACGGCCGGCACCAG
>CAYUPF010000093.1:6026-7873 GCA_964446545.1 uncultured Rubrivivax sp. | reverse complement strand
GCGCCCCCATCCCAGCGCAGCGCCGGCGCGATGCCGGGGAAGTAGCCGCCGCCCAGGTCGCCGGCCAGCCAGCGCAGCGCGGCGGCCGCCAGCGCCGCGCCCAGCGCCAGCCCCAGCAGGCTGCCGGCCCAGCCCAGCGCCGCGCATTCGGCCAGCACCAGCGTGCGGCGTTCGCGCGCCGTCAGGCCGAGCACGCCCAGCAGCGCGAAGGCCGGCGCGCGCTGCGCCAGCGACAGCGAGACCACCGAATACACCAGGAAGGCGCCGACGAACAGCGCCACCAGCGCCAGCACGGTGAGGTTGACGCGGTAGGCACGCGACAGGTTGGACAGGCGCTGCTCGGCATCGTCGGCGGCGGCCGGCTGCACGCCCGGCGGCAGTGCCAGCGTGGCGATCAGCGCCTGCGCGTCCTGGCCGGGCTGCAGGCGCAGGTCGATGCGCGTCAGCCGGCCGGCCATGCCGAAATGCGCCTGCGCGCCGGCGATGTCCATCACCAGCAGCGCCGCGCCCGCGGCGGGCAGCTCGCCGGCCACGCGCAGGCTCCGCCAGCCGGCGCCGGCACGCAGCGGCAGCGCATCGCCGTCCTTCACGCCCAGCAGTTGGCGCGCGCGGGCGTTGACGAACACGGCATCCGGGTCGAGCACGGCGAAGTTGCCTTCGCCGCGGCCGGTGCGCGGCAGCAGCGTCGGCGCCATCGCCGCGATCGACAGCGCGTCGATGCCCAGCACGCGCACGGCCACCCGCTCGCCGCTGGGCGAGCGGCCGTAGGTGTCGATCTCCAGCAGCGGGCTGGCCAGCGCCACGCCCGGCGCCAGCGCGACGCGTTCGAAGAGTGCATCGTCGACGCCCTCGCGCGGCGCGCGCAGGCTCAGGTCGGGCTCGCCGTTGGCGGCACGAACGGCCGCCGAGAACTCGGCCAGCGCCGAGGCGTTGATCAGGTGCACCGACCAGGCCAGCGCCACGCCCAGCGCCACCGCCAGCAGCGCGATGCCGTGGCGCCACGGATGGTGGCGCCACTCGCGCCAGCTCAACCGCCACAGCGACAGCGGCGGCATCAGGCTTCGGGCGGCCGCACGCCGTCGGCCGTGAGAAGCAGCACGCGGTCGGCATGGCGTGTCGCCGCCTGCGAATGCGTGACCAGCAGGCAGGCCGCGCCGCTGTCGCGCACCTGCGCCACCAGCACCGACAGCACGCGCTCGGCGGTAGCCGGGTCGAGGTTGCCGGTGGGCTCGTCGGCGAGGATCAGCGCCGGCGCATGCACCACCGCGCGCGCGATGGCCACGCGCTGCAGTTGGCCGCCCGACAGCTGCGCCGGCATGCGCGCGCCGAGCTCGCCCAGGCCTACCGCATCGAGCACCGAGCGCACGCGCGCCGCATCCGGCCGGCCCAGCAGCAGCAGCGGCAGCGACACGTTCTCGGCCACGCTCAGATGCGGCAACACGTGAAAGGCCTGGAACACGAAACCCAGTTGGCTACGGCGCAGGCGCGCACGCGCATCCTCGTCCAGCGTCATCATGTTCTGAGCGGCCAGCTGCAGGTGGCCACTGTCGGGCCGCTCCAACCCGGCGATGCAGTTCAGCAGCGTGGACTTGCCCACACCCGATTCGCCCACCAGCGCGACGAACTCGCCACGCGCCAGCTGCAAGCCGACGTTGCGGAACACCGGCGTGTCGCCGAAGGACTTGCTCAGGCCTTGCAGTTGCAGCATCGTCGGCGATGATGCCCGATGGCCCACGCATCGGGCATCATCCTGCGCAATACCGCGACGAGGAGACGAGATGCAGCAGCTCCAAGGCCGCGTGGCCGTGGTCACCGGCGCGGCCAGCGGCATCGGCTTGGCACTGGCC
>CAYUPF010000093.1:0-5926 GCA_964446545.1 uncultured Rubrivivax sp. | reverse complement strand
GGCACTGGCCGAGGCTGCCTACCGCGACTTCGGCGCGGTGCACCTGCTGTGCAACAACGCTGGCGTGGCCGTGCCGGCGCTGCTGCAGCCGGCCTGGATGACCCGTCTGGCCGACTGGCAATGGACGATGAGCGTCAATCTGATGGGCGTGGTGCATGGCCTGCGTGCCTTCGTGCCGCGCATGCTGGGCGGCGGCGACGAAGGCCATGTCGTCAACACCGCATCGGTGGCTGGGCTGCTGACCGGCTCGGGCCCGTACTTCGCATCCAAGCATGCGGTGACCTGCGTCAGCGAAGGCCTCTACAAGGACTTCAAGGCGATGGGCGCCAGGCTGTCGGCATCGGTGCTGTGCCCGGGCGTGATCCGCACCGCGATCCTCGATGCCGAGCGCAACCGCCCTGCGCAGTTCGGCGCGCCTACCGATCTGTCGATGCTGAGCGAGCAGTCGCAGCGCTGGGCCGCCGCGTTCCGCGAGTCCGTCGCGGCCGGCATCGACCCGGCCGTGGTGGCCGATGCAGTGGCCGAGGCCGTGCTGCACGACCGCTTCTACATCGTGCCGGCGCAGCCCGAGTTCCATGAGCGCATCGCAACCCGCGTGGCCGACCTCGGCGCACTGCGCAACCCGACATTGGTGAAAGCGGGCTCGTGACTTCGCTGCGGCTCTATGGCGCGCCCGAGTCGCCCTACACCGCGCCGCGACCACCAGGCGCTGCTGTTCAGCGGCTGATCTCGCGCCGCAGTGCGTCGATCAGCTGCTCCGCCGCACCCGGCTGATCGCAGGCAATGCGCGTGCGGTCCGCCATCGAGCGCAGCCAGGTGATCTGGCGCTTGGCCAGCTGCCGCGTCGCAGCGAGGCCGGCTTCGCGCAGGCCATCGAGCGCAGCGCCGTCCAGCGCCGCCCAGGCCTGGCGGTAGCCGACGCAGCGCATCGACGGCATCTGCGGCCGCAGCGCAGGGCGCTGGCGCAGCCGCCGCACTTCGTCGACGAAGCCGGCGGCCAGCATCGCATCGAAGCGGCGGGCGATGCGCTCGTGCAGCCAGGCGCGCGAGTCCGGCTCCAGCGTGATCAGCGGCCAGCGGCCGGCGTCGGACCGCGCAGCAACGCGCGCGTGGAAGGCCGACAGCGGCTTGCCGGTCGACATCCACACTTCCAGCGCGCGCTGGATGCGCTGCGCGTCGTTCGGCGCCAGCCGCGCGGCGGTAGCCGGGTCCACGCGCTGCAGCTCGGCATGCAGCGCCGGCCAGCCTGCGGCAGCGGCGCGTGCGTCGATCCGTGCACGCAGCGCGGCGTCGGCGGCGGGCATCGCGTCCAGCCCGTCGCGCAGCGCCTTGAAGTACAGCATCGTGCCGCCCACCAGCAGCGGCAGCCGGCCACGCGCACGGATGTCCGCCGCCGCGGCCATCGTGTCGTGCACGAACTGCGCCGCCGAATAAGCCTGCTCCGGTTCGAGGATGTCGATCAGGTGGTGCGGCACACGCGCGCGCTCGGCCGCGTCGGGCTTGGCGGTGCCGATGTCCATGCCGCGATACACCTGGGCCGAATCGACGCTGATGAACTCGACATCGATCTCGCCGCGCAGCGTCTCGGCCAGCTGCAACGCCAGCGCACTCTTGCCGCTGGCCGTGGGGCCGGCGAGGCAGATGCCGAGGGGATTCACCTGGCCTCGCCGTGCCGCTGCACCAGCGTCCACGCCACCAGCGCCGTGGCCACCGACATCGCGCCCACCGTCAGCACCAGCGGGTAGACGGTATCGTTCATTGCCACGCCCAGCCAGGCGCCCACCGCGACCGCCGCTGCGGCGAGGATGAATCCGGCCAGCGCCGAGGCGGCGCCGGCATGTTGCGGAAAAGGCCCGACCACCGCCGCCTGGCCGCAGGGCTGGTGGATGCCGTGGCCGAAGGCGAACACGAACTGCGGCACGACGATGGCCCAGGGCGCGATCACGCCGGCCCAGGCCAGGCCCACCATCGACAGCCCGCCGGCCAGCGTGAAGACCGCGCCGCGCTTGACTGCGCCGGCCAGGCCGTGGCGCAGCAGCCAGCGCCGGCACCAGAAAGTGCCGACGATGTAGCTGACCGAACAACCGGCGATGTACAGCCCGCAGGCCATGCGCGAGCTGCCGAGCACGTCGATCAGCACGAAGGACGATCCCGCCAGGAAGGCGAACAGCCCGGCGTAGGTGCAGGCGATCAGCAGCGCCCAGGCGAGGAAGGTGGGGTGGCGCAGGATGCGCGCCCATTGCGCGAACATCGGCGCCAGGCGCAGGGCGTTGAAATTGCGCGCGCGCACCGTCTCCGGCATCGCCAGCGCCACCAGGGCCAGGCAGACGGCGCCGAAGATGCCGATCGCCGCCAGCGCGTGGCGCCAGCCCACGCTGCTGGCCAGCACGCCGCCGAGCAGCGGGCTGGCCAGCGCGATCAGGCCCAGCCCGGTGAGCGCCTTGGACATGACGCGCGCGCCGTCGGCCGGCGCGTACAGGTCGCGCACCATCGCACGCGCGCACACCACCGCCGCGGCCATGCCCACGCCCTGCAGCGCGCGCCAGGCCACCAGCGCGCGGATGTCGGCCGCCATCACGCTGCCGATGCTGGCGAGCACGAAGACCGACAGCCCGCCCAGCAGCACCGGCCGGCGGCCGAAGCGGTCGGCCATCGGGCCGAGCAGCAGCTGGCCGAGGCCGAAGGCGAAGAGCAGCGCCGACAGCGTCGCCTGCGTGCTGCCCATCGGCGATTTCAGGTCTGCCGCCAGCCCTGGCAGCGTCGGCAGGTACAGGTCGGTGGCGATCGGCTGCGTGCCCAGCAGCAGCGCCAGCAAGGTGACGATCAATCCCGGACTCATGCGCTCGCGCGCCGCACTCAGCGTGGCTTCAGAAGCGTTCGTCATCACGCAGATAGCGCCATTGCCCCGCCGGCAGCTTGCCCAGCACCACGCTGCCGATGCGCACGCGCTTCAGCCCCGTCACCTGCAGACCCACGGCCTCGCACATGCGGCGGATCTGGCGCTTCTTGCCCTGCTGCAGCACCACGCGCAACTGGTCCTCGTTGGCCCAGCTCACCTTGGCCGGCTTCAGCGCTTCGCCGTCCAGCTCCAGCCCGTGGCGCAGCAGTTGCAGCGCCGCATCGGGCACGCCGTCGGCGTAGGCATGGGCCACGCGCACCAGGTATTCCTTCTCCACCAGCGAGTGTTCGCCGATCAGCAGCTTGGCGATGCGCCCGTCCTGCGTCAGCACCAGCAGGCCGGTGGAATCGATGTCCAGCCGCCCGGCGGGCGCCAAGCCGCGCGCATGGCCAGGGTGGAAGGGTCGCTTCTCGTCGGTCCAGCGGTTGGCCTCGGTGATCAGCGCGGCCGCCGGCGGGTAGCCGTCCTCGGCCTGGCCACTGACGTAGCCCACCGGCTTGTTGAGCAGCAGGGTCACGCTGCGCGCCTGTTCCTTGCGCGCGGCCGGGTCGATGTCGATGCGCTGCTCGGGCCGCACACGCTGGCCCAGCACGGCCATCTCGCCGTCCACGCGCACCCAGCCCGCGGCGATCCAGTCGTCGGCCTCGCGGCGCGAGGCGATGCCCTGGTCGGTGAGCCACTTGGACACGCGGATGCCTTCGCCCGGCCGGCTGTTCACCGGCGCCGGACGCGCTGGCGCCGGCTTTGCGGTCGGCGTCACGGGCCGGGCGGCGCTCAGCACGCGGCGCTCGGCTCTGGGCGCTGCGGCGGGCCTGGGCGGGGGCCGCGGGCCGGCGGCCATGTTCGGCCCGCGCGGCGGCTTCAGCGGTACGTGCGGGCGCGGCGGTGGCTTGGCTTTCGCGGGTGCGGGCTTTGCATCGGCCGGTGCCGGCGCGGCCGTGGCGGCCTTGCGCGGCGCGTTGGTGGCGCGCACGCGCAGCCGTTTCGGGTCGCGCTGCGGTGCGCCGGGTTTGAGCTTGATCGTCGGTCGTTCGGCCATGGTGCGCCGATTGGAGCACAGCGCTTGGCGCGAGCGTCGGCGGCCTCAGTTCGAGCGCGTGGTGCTCGCGGCGCGCGCCAGCTGCCTGCCGTCGGGCGCGGCCCGCAGGCCGAAGAGCTCGGCCATCGCCTCGCGATATTGCATCTGGCCCACCGCATTGGTGTTGTGGTGCGAGCCGCCTTCGACGAGCACGAAGCGCTTGGGATCGCGCGCGCGCTCGTAGAGCTTGCGGCCCAGCTCGGGCGGGATCAGCCGATCGCTGCTGCCATGCACCACCAGCAGCGGCGAGCCCAGCTTGTCCACGCGCGCGGCGGCATCGAAGCGCTGCGTGATCAGCGGCCCCAGCGGCAGCCAGCCCCACTTGAAGCTGCTGAACACGTCGGGCACCGAGGTGAAGGAGCCTTCGACGAGCACGCCGCTCTCGTCGTCGACTGAGGCGGCCAGCTGCACCGCGATGGCGCTGCCCAGCGAATGGCCGAAGACATAGCGCGACAGACCGGGGTGCTCGCGGCCCAGCCAGTCCCAGGCGGCGCGCGCGTCCTCGTAGGCCATCGTTTCGGAGGGCAGCGTGTCGGTGCTCTGGCCGAAGCCGCGGTAGTCGATGCCCAGCACCGCGAAGCCCAGCTCATGCATGCGGCGCATGCGCTGCGCGCTGCTGCGCACGTCCCAGCGCGCACCGTGCAGGTACAGCAGCAGCGGCGCATCGGCGCGTGCCTGCGGCAGCCACAGGCCGTGCAGGCGCACCGGCGCGCCGCTCTCGTGCGAGTCGAACTCGATCCACACGTCCTGCATGCCTGCGGCGGCCGTGGCGCCGCCCCACCAGCTCTGCTTGCTGGGCTGGAACACCCATTCGCGCTGTTTTTCGTCGAGCGTGGCGCAGCCGGTCAGCGCCAGCGGCACCAGCACTGCCAGCGCCAGCAGGAAACGCATCCAAGGTCGTGACATGGGGGCGAAGCGTGCCACAAAGTTGCGGTCCCGTGCCGCAGCGCGGCCTATTCCGAGCGCCGCGCCTCGAATTCCAGCGGCTTTTCGCTGCTGAAGCCGCCGCTGCTCTGCAGGCGGATGGCCAGCACCTCGTTCGGCGGCTGGCCGCGCAGCTCGGCCGCATAGGCGTGGGTCAGTTCGCGCGTCTCGTTGCCCATCGAGCTGTTGCTGTGCGTCTGGAAATGAATGTTGGACCCGTCGATCTGCAGCTTGTCGATGGCGCGCGGGTAGCCCAGGAAGCCTGCCGTGCCGGTGAGCTCGCCGGCATGGCGCTTGAACTCGAAGCGCTCCTCGTGGCGGTCGCCCCAGCCGTAGCGCACCGGCGCGACCCAGACGCCGATCAGCCGCGCGCCGGCATCGGGCGGGGGCGTGGGCTTCGGCCGCAGCAGGCACCAGCCGCCGACCAGCGCGGCGGCCAGCAGCGCCGCGCCCAGCGCCCAGGGCCAGACGCGCCGCGGCGGCGTGACGCCGATGCTGGCCACCAGGCGGTCGATGTCGGCGCCCCAGTGCGTGTCGCCCAGGTTCATCGCATTGCGCCGTGCCAGCGGCTGCAGCGGTGCGGGCAGCCCGGCTTCGCCGGGCATGGTCGCGCCGGGCAGCAGCACCGGGATGACGTGCGCGCCGCTGGCCAGCGCCTCCTGCACCTCCAGGCGCACGAAGTCCTGCGCGTCGTCGATGCGGCGCGTGCCGGGCGACTCGCCGCCGGCCCAGCGCGGGCCGATCAGCACCAGCACCGTCTGCGCGCCGGCCAGCCGCTGACGGATGGCCTCGACGAAGTCGACGCCGGGGGCGATGTCGAGCACGTCGCGGAACACGCTGCCGCGTCCCAGGCGCTTTTCCAGGGCCTCTTCGAGCCGGCCGGCATAACCCGCCGCATCGTCGCGGCGGTAGGAGATGAACACGCGGTCGGCCGTGCTCAAGTCAGGCCTCCGGGCAAGCGACACCTGCAATGCAGGACTCGCTTGCCCCGAGCAACCGCCGCGGATCCGGCTTTGCCGGTCCGC
>CAYUPF010000092.1:0-16029 GCA_964446545.1 uncultured Rubrivivax sp. | reverse complement strand
ATCGGGATCACCGCGGTGTGGCGGATCGCGCCGTCGGTGAAGATGGCCACGTCGGTGGTGCCGGCGCCGATGTCGACCAGCGCCACGCCCAGGTCCTTCTCGTCGGCGCTGAGCACGCCGGCGCTGGAGGCGCTCGGGTTCAGCACCAGCCGCTCCACCTCCAGTCCGCAGCGGCGCACGCATTTCAGGATGTTCTCGGCCGCGCTCTGCGCGCCGGTGACGATGTGCACCTTGACCTCGAGCCGGCTGCCGCTCATGCCCACCGGCTCCTTCACCTCGTGGCCGTCGATGACGAATTCCTGCGGCTCGACCAGCAGCAGCCGCTGGTCGTTGGGGATGTTGATGGCCTTGGCGGTCTCGACCACGCGCGCCACGTCCACCGGCGTGACCTCGCGGTTGTCGCGCACGATCACCATGCCGGTGGAGTTCTGGCCGCGGATGTGGCTGCCGGTGATGCCGGTGTAGACCGATGCGATCTTGCAGGCGGCCATCATCTCGGCCTCCTTCAGCGCCTCCTGGATGCTCTGCACGGTGGCGTCGATGTTGACGACCACGCCGCGCTTCAGGCCGTGCGTCGGCGCCACGCCGAGCCCGGCGACGCGCAGTTCGCCGCCGCTCAGCACCTCGGCCACCACCACCATCACCTTGGCGGTGCCGATGTCCAGGCCGACGACCAGGTCCTTGTTCTCTTTGGCCATGCGCTTCTACCTTGGTTTCTTGGCGGCCGCCGGGGCCGGGGCGAGGGTGGTGGTGACGCCGCGCAGCCGCACCGCATAGCCGTCGGCATGGCGCAGGTCGGCATGCTCCAGGTCGCGCTGGAAGCGCTCGGTGATCTGGCCCAGTGTGCGCAGGAAGCGCTCGCTGCGCGCCACCAGTTCGTCCTCGCTGCCGCGGCCCAGCGTGACGGTGGCGCCGGTGTCCAGCTCGACGCTCCACGAGCCTCGGCCCGACAGCTGCAGCGCCACCGGCTGCAACTGGTAGGCGGCGAACAAGGGCTGCAGGCGGCGGTACAGCGCCAGCATCGGTGCCGAGCTGCCGTCGGGGCCGCCGAGCTGCGGCAGCTGCTGGTCCTCGACATCGCCGACGTTGGCCTCGAAGACATCGCCGTGGTCGTTGACCAGGCGCTCGTTGCCGTCCTCGCCCAGCCACAGCGCCACCGGGTGGTGCTCGGACAGGTGCACCGCCAGGCGGTCGGGCCAGACGCGGCGCAGCGTCGCCTGGCGCACCCAGGGCACGGCCTCGAAGGCCGCGCGCGCCCGCTCCAGGTCGATGGACAGGATGTTGCCGGCCAGCCGTGGCGTGGCATTGGCGCGCAGCGTGGCCACGCTGTTGCGCTGCAGCTCGCCTTCGAGCTCGATCATGCGGATGTTCAGCGCCGGCGAGCGCGACAGCCACAGCAGCGCCGCCGCCAGCAAGCCCAGCAGCACCGCCACGAACAGCGCGCTGGCGACACCGTTCATCAGCCGGATGTCGAAGGGCATGGTGCTGTCGCTGGCGGTCATGGTCAATCCTCGCCCCCAAGGCCGCCGCCAAGCGGCAGCCGTCCCCCCGAGGGGGAGCCAGGCCGCTTGGGGCGGCCCGGCGCTGCCTCGGCCTTGGCACGCGGCGGGTTGTCCAGCGCGGCCTGCGCCAGCAGCTGCAGGCACAGCTGCTCGTAGCCGATGCCGGCGGCACGCGCCGACATCGGCACCAGCGAATGGCCGGTCATGCCCGGCGAGGTGTTCATCTCCAGCAGGAAGAACTTGCCGTCGCTGGCGCGGCGCATCAGGTCGGCGCGGCCCCAGCCGCGGCAGCCTAAGGCGCGGTAGGCGGCCAGCGTCAGGCGCTGCACCTCGGCCTCCTCGGCTGCGGGCAGGCCGCTCGGGCAGTGGTAGCCGGTGTCCTCGGAGAAGTACTTGTGCTGGTAGTCGTAGTTGCCGTCGGGCGCGGCGATGCGCACCACCGGCAGCGCGCGCGCGTCGGCGCCGCTGCCCAGCACCGGACAGGTGAGCTCGATGCCATCGATGAACTCCTCGCACAGCACATCGGGGTCGTACTGCGTGGCCAGCGCCACTGCGTCCTGCATCTGCGAATAGCCCAGCACCTTGGTGATGCCGATCGACGAGCCCTCGCGCGGCGGCTTGACGATCAGCGGCAGCCCGATGCGGTCGGGCACCTCGCGGATGCGCTCGGGCTGCAGTTCCTCGCGTGCCAGCCAGGCCCAGCGCGGCGTCGGCAGGCCTTCGGCCATCCAGACGCGCTTGGTCATGACCTTGTCCATGCAGATGGCCGAGGCCATCACCCCCGAGCCGGTGTAGGGCATGCCCAGCAATTCGAGCGCGCCCTGCACCGTGCCGTCCTCGCCGTGGCGGCCGTGCAGCGCGATGAAGACGCGCGCGAAGCGCTCGCTCTTCAGCTCCGACAGGTCCTCGTGCGCCGGGTCGAAGGCGCTGGCGTCGACGCCCAACGACAGCAGCGCGTTGAGCACGCCGGTGCCGGACATCAGCGAGACCTCGCGCTCGGCCGAATCGCCGCCCATCAGCACCGCCACCTTGCCCATCGCTTTGGCGAGTCCGTTCACCGCGTGCCCTCCAGCAGGTCCTTGAGCTTTTGCGCCACCGTGCCGATCGAGCCGGCGCCCATGGCGATGAGCACGTCGCCGTCGCGCAGCTGCTCGGTCAGGGCCGGCAGCAACTCGTCCACACCGTCGACGAAGATCGGGTCCACCTTGCCGGCGACACGCAGCGCGCGTGCCAGCGCACGGCCGTCGGCGGCGACGATCGGTGCCTCGCCGGCAGCGTAGACCTCGGTCAGCAGCACCGCGTCGGCCGTGCCCATGACCTTGACGAAGTCCTCGAAGCAGTCGCGCGTGCGTGTGTAGCGGTGCGGCTGGAAGGCGAGCATCAGCCGCCGCCCGGGGAAGGCACCGCGCGCGGCAGCGATCACCGCCGCCATCTCCACCGGGTGGTGGCCGTAGTCGTCGACCAGCGTGAAGCGCCCACCCGCCGGGGCCGGCAGCTCGCCATAAAGCTGGAAGCGCCGGCCGACGCCGCTGAAGGCGGCCAGCGCCTGGACCATCGGCGCATCGGGCAGCTCCAGCTCGGTGGCCACCGCCAGCGCCGCCAGCGCGTTGCGCACGTTGTGCTCGCCGGGCAGGTTCAGCGTCACCTGCAGCTCGGGCATGGCCGCGCCGTTGCGGCGTTGCGCGGTGAAGCGCATCTGCCCGCCGGGCAGCGCCTGCACGTCCACCGCGCGCACCATCGCACCTTCGTCCAGTCCGTAGCTGACCACCGGGCGCGAGATCATCGGGATGATCGAGCGCACGCCCGGGTCGTCGGTACACAGGATGGCCGCGCCGTAGAAGGGCATGCGGTGCACGAAGTCGACGAAGGCCGCCTTCAGCCGCGCGAAGTCGTGGCCGTAGGTGTCCATGTGGTCGGCGTCGATGTTCGTCACCACCGACAGCACCGGGTTCAGGTTCAGGAACGAGGCGTCGCTCTCGTCGGCTTCGACCACGATGTAGTCGCCCGAACCCAGCCGCGAGTTGGCGCCGGCGCTGTGCAACAGCCCGCCGATGACGAAGGTCGGATCCAGCCCGGCCTCGGCCAGCACGCTGGTGACCAGCGAGGTGGTCGTCGTTTTGCCGTGCGTGCCGGCGATGGCGATGCCCTGCTTCAGCCGCATCAGCTCGGCCAGCATCACCGCGCGCGGCACCACCGGCACGCGCCCGGCGCGTGCGGCGATGACCTCGGGGTTGTCGCCCTTGACGGCGGTGGAGGTGACCACCGCTTCCGCGCCGGCGATGTGCGCGGCGTCGTGGCCGATGGAAACGCGGATGCCGAGCCGCGCCAGGCGGCGCGAGATGGCGCTGTCGCTCTGGTCCGAGCCGGACACGGCGTAGCCCAGGTTGTGCAGGATCTCGGCAATGCCGCTCATGCCGGCGCCGCCGACGCCGACGAAGTGGATGTGCTTGACCGCGTGCTTCATCGCCGCTGCCCCTTCGCCGCCAAGGACTCGATCTGATCGGCCACGCGCGCCGCGGCCTGCGGCTTGGACAGCTCGCGCGCCTTCTCGGCCATCTGCAGCAGCGCCGGGCGCGTCAGGCCGGCCAGCAGCGCGGCCAGGCCCTGCGGCGTCAGCTCGGCTTGCGGCTGGTGCAGCGCGGCGCCATGCGCGGCCATGAACTCGGCGTTGTCGCGCTGGTGCGAGGTGGTGCTGACGATCAGCGGCACCAGGATGCTGGGCACGCCGGCCGCGCACAGCTCGCTGACCGTGACCGCGCCGGCGCGACAGATCATCAGGTCGCACGCGGCCAGCCGCGCCGCCATGTCGTCGATGAAGGGCAGCGCCTCGGCCTGCACGCCCGCGGCGCGGTAGGCCTGGCGCACCGCGTCGATGTGCGCGCTGCCGGTCTGGTGCGTGATGCGCGGCCGCTGGTCCGCCGGCATCCGCTGCAGCGCCGCCGGCAGCGTGTCGTTCAGCACCTTCGCCCCCAGGCTGCCGCCCACCACCAGCAGCTGCAGCGCGCCGCTGCGCGCGGCAAAGCGCTCGGCCGGCACCGGCAGCGCCTCGATCTCGGCGCGCACCGGGTTGCCGGTGACCACGCCCTGCCTGGTGCGGCGCGCGGCCTCGCCGTCGAAACCGAAGGCCACGCGGTCGGCCACCGGCAGCAGCGCCTTGTTGCTCATCAGCAGCGCGGCATCGGCGTTGACCAGCAGCAGCGGCTTGCTCAGCAGCGAGGCCATCAGTCCGCCGGGGAAGCAGACATAGCCGCCCATGCCGAGCACGGCATCGGCGCTGCGCCGGCGCAGGATGCTCAGGCATTCCCAGAAGGCCTTGAGCAGGCGCAAGCCACCGGTCAGTGTATGCAGCAGCCCCTTGCCGCGCAGGCCCGAGAAGCCGATGCGGTCGAGCGCGATGCCCGATTCGGATTCAGGCGGCACCAGCTTGTTCTCCATGCCGGTGCGTGTGCCCAGCCAGCTGACGCTCCAGCCGCGCTGCTGCATCTCGCGCGCCACCGCCAGGCCGGGAATGACATGCCCACCGGTGCCCGCAGCCATGATGACGAGGTGACTCATGCGCGGCCTCCGCGCATCAGCGTTCTGTTTTGGCTACGGCACGCGCGCTGCGCGCACTTCACATCGCTGCGCGATGTGAGCCTGCGCCGGAATCGAAGGCCAGCGCTACGCACCGACGCCATGGTCATGGCGTTCATGCGCGGCCTCCGCGCATGAGCGTTCGATTCTCGATATCCACGCGAAGAACGATGGCCAGCGCGACCAGGTTGACCAGGATCGCCGAACCGCCGTAGCTCAGCAGCGGCAAGGTCAGCCCCTTGGTCGGCAGCACGCCCAGGTTGACGCCCATGTTGATGAAGGCCTGGCCGCCCATCCAGATGCCGATGCCCTGCACCATCAGTCCGGCGAAGACGCGGTCCAGCGCCACCGCCTGGCGGCCGATGACGAAGATGCGCCGCGTCAGCCAGAAGAAGGCGACGATGACCGCGGCCACGCCGACGAAGCCGAGCTCCTCGCCGATCACCGCCAGCAGGAAATCGGTGTGCGCCTCGGGCAGGTAGTGCAGCTTCTCGACGCTGCCGCCCAGGCCCTGGCCGAAGATCTCGCCGCGGCCGAAGGCGATCAGCGAATGCGTCAGCTGGTAGGCCTTGCCCTGCGCGTACAGCGGGTTCCACGGGTCCAGGTAGGCGAAGATGCGCTCGGCGCGCCACGGGCTGAGCACGATCATCAGCGCGAAGGCCCCGGCCAGCACGCCCACGCCCAGCGCGAACATGCGGCCGTTGACGCCGCCCAGGAACAGGATGCCCAGCGCGATCATCGCGATGACGAGGAAGGCGCCCATGTCCGGCTCGGCCAGCAGCAGCAAGCCGATGACGGCCAGCGCCACCGCCATCGGCCAGACGGCCTGCATGAAGTTTTCCTTCACGTCCATCTTGCGCACCATGTAGCTGGCGGCATACAGCGCGATGCCCAGCTTGGCCAGCTCGCTGGGCTGGAAGTTCATCAGTCCCATCGGCAGCCAGCGCCGCGCGCCGTTGACCTCGAGGCCGAGCTTGGGCACCAGCACCGCCACCAGCAACGCCAGCGACACGACGAAGCACCAGGGCGCGTACTTCTCCCACACGCTCACCGGCACCTGCAGCGCCAGCAAGCCGGCGACGAAGCCCAGGCCCAGCGACAGCGCGTGCCGGCTCAGGAAGTGCGTGGGCGAATAGCGCGCAAAGCGCGGGTTGTCGGGCAACGCGATCGAGGCCGAATAGACCATCACCAGCCCCAGCGCGAGCAGCGCGATGGTGACGATGACCAGCGGCCGGTCGAAGCCGCTCAGGCTGGTGTTGCGCTGCGGCGTGATGGGCACCTGGTCGCGCACCGGCAGCTTGTCGTCGGACTTGCGGCCAGGCCAGGCCTGTGCCAGGCGCGACCACCAGCTATCGCGGACAGCGGTCGTCATTTGGTCCCCCAAGCGCCTGCGGCGCCCGCCCCCCGAGGGGGCGCGAGCCATCTTGAGACGGCCCGGCGATGGCTCATGCGACCACCTCGCCACGCTCGGCCGCGATCTGGCGCACCGCATCGACAAAAACGTCGGCGCGATGCCCGTAGTTGCTGAACATGTCCAGGCTGGCGCAGGCCGGCGACAGCAGCACCGCATCACCCGGCCGGGCCTGTTCGAAGCACCAGGCGGTGGCGCCTGGCAGGCTGTCGTGGCGCTGCAGCGGCACGCCGCTGTCGGCAAGCACGGCTTCCAGCGTGCCGGCGTCGCGGCCGATCAGCGCCACCGCGCGCGCGAAGCGCGCCACCGGTGCGGCCAGCGGGCCGAAGTCCTGGCCCTTGCCGTCGCCGCCGAGGATCAGCACCAGCTTGCCCGGGGCACGCTCGGCGCCCAGGCCTTCGAGCGCGGCCACGGTGGCGCCGACATTGGTGCCCTTGCTGTCGTCGAAGACCTCGACCTCGCCGATGACGGCCACCGATTGGACGCGGTGCGCCTCGCCGCGGTAGTCGCGCAGCGCATGCAGCATCGGCGCCAGGGGCAGCCCGATGGCGCCGGCCAGCGCCAGCGCGGCCAGCGCATTGGCAGCGTTGTGGCGGCCGCGGATGTGCAGCGCATCGGCCGGCATCAACAGTTGCAGGTGGACTGGCGCCTGCTCGCCCTTGCGCAGCTTGACGCCCTCTTCCAGCGGGAAGGCGCGCACCAGCCAGGCCATGCCGCCTTGTTCGACCAGGCCGAAGTCGCCCGGCTGCTGCGGCGCGTCCAGGCCGAAGCTGCACACGCGGCGCGGCTGGAACTTCGGCGCCTTGGGCTTGCGTGCGGCCTCGGGCGCGCTCGGCTGCGGCAGCAGCGCGCGCACGTGGGCATCGTCGCGGTTGATCACCATCAGCGCCTGGCTGCCGAAGATGCGCGCCTTGGCCGCGGCATAGGCGTCCATGCTGCCGTGCCAGTCGAGGTGGTCCTGCGTCAGGTTCAGCACCGTGGCCGCGTCGGGCTCGAAGCCGGCCACGCCGTCGAGCTGGAAGCTCGACAGCTCCATCACCCACACCTCCGGCAGCGCGGCCTCGTCGAGCACGCGGCTCAAGCTGTCCAGCAAGGTCGGCCCGATGTTGCCGGCGGCCTCCACGCTACGCCCCGCGCGCTCGACCAGCAGCGCCGTCAGCGCGGTGGTGGTGGTCTTGCCGTTGGTGCCGGTGATGGCCAGCAACTGTGGGGCGTAGCCGCGCTCGGCCTTCAATGCCGCGAGCGCCTCGACGAAGAGTTCCAGTTCGCCCTGCACCGGAATGCCGCGCACGCGCGCCGCCGCCAGCAGCGGCGCGATGCGCTCGTCCAGCGGCGCCAGCCCGGGGCTCTTGAGTACGCGCGCCACGCCATCGAGCCGGGCCTCGCCCAGCTCGCCGGTCAGCAGCATGGCGCCGGGCACGGCCTCGCGCAGCGCCTGCAGCTGCGGCGGTGTCTCGCGCGAATCCCACACGCACACGGCAGCACCTTGGCGCGCGCACCAGCGCGCCATCGCCAGCCCGGACTCGCCCAGGCCGAGCACCAGCACCGTCTGATCGCGCAAGGTGCTCACGTGGGCACCCTCGCGCTGCGCGCAGTCCCGCCGCGCGGGACTGCGCGCCAGCTTCGGAACGGCCGTGCGCTGGCGCTCATCGCAGCTTCAGGCTGGCCAGGCCGATCAGGCACAGCAGCATGGTGATGATCCAGAAGCGCACCACCACCTGCGTCTCGGTCCAGCCGGACTTCTCGAAGTGGTGGTGCAGCGGCGCCATCTTCAGGATGCGCCGGCCTTCGCCGTACTTCTTCTTCGTGTACTTGAAGAACGCCACCTGCGCCATCACCGACAGCGCCTCGACGACGAAGATGCCGCCCATGATGCCGAGCACGATCTCCTGGCGCGTGATGACGGCGATGGTGCCGAGCGCGCCGCCCAGCGCCAGCGCGCCGACGTCGCCCATGAAGACCTGCGCCGGGTGCGTGTTGAACCACAGGAAGGCCAGGCCCGCACCGGCCAGCGCGGCACAGAAGATCAGCAGCTCGCCGGCACCGGGGATGTAGGGGAACAGCAGGTAGCGCGAGTACACCGAACTGCCGACCACGTAGGCGAAGATGCCGAGCGCGCTGCCCACCATCACCACCGGCATGATCGCCAGCCCGTCCAGGCCGTCGGTCAGGTTGACGGCGTTGCTGGCGCCGACGATGACGAAGTAGGTCAGCGCGATGAAGCCGAACACGCCCAGCGGGTAGCTGATGGTCTTGAAGAAGGGCACCATCAGGTCGGCCTTGGGCGGCAGCTCGTTGGAAAAGCCGCTGCCCACCCAGTCGAGGAACAGCTCCAGCACGCGCAGGTTCGAGGTCTCGGACACGCTGAAGGCCAGGTACAGCGCCGCGATCAGCCCGATCGCCGACTGCCACAGGTACTTTTCGCCCGAGGGCATGCCTTCGGGGTTCTTCTGCACCACCTTGCGCCAGTCGTCGGCCCAGCCGATGGCGCCGAAGCCGAAGGTGACGAGCAGCACGATCCAGACGAAGCGGTTGCTCCAGTCGAACCACAGCAAGGTGGACACGCCGATGCCGATCAGGATCAGCACCCCGCCCATCGTCGGCGTGCCGCTCTTGGCCAGGTGCGACTGCATGCCGTAGCCGCGGATCGGCTGGCCGATCTTCAGCGAGGCCAGGCGGCGGATGACCCAGGGGCCGAAGCCCAGGCCGATGAGCAGCGCGGTCATCGCCGCCATCACCGCGCGGAAGGTGATGTACTGGAACACGCGCAGGAAGCTGAATTCTTCCGGGTTCAGCGCGATCAGCCACTGGCTCAGGCTAAGCAGCATGCTGCGACTCCTGAAGCAGGGCCTGCACCACGCGCGGCATGCGCATGAACTTGGAACCCTTGACCAGTGCCGCATGCGCGACGCCGGCCTGGCCGAGGGCGGCGAGCATGGCGTCGACGCTGTCGAAGTGGCGCGCCCCGGCGCCGTAGGCGCCGCCCGCATGCTTGCCGTAGGCCGTGGCCGCATGCACGCACAGCTCGCCCACGGTCCACAGCTGCTCGATGCCGCGCTGGCGCGCGTAGTCGCCCACTTCGGCATGGAAGGCCGGGCCCTGCTGGCCGACCTCGCCCATGTCGCCCAGCAGCAGCCAGCGCGGGCCGTCCAGCGCCGCCAGCACGTCGATGGCGGCGCGCACCGAATCCGGGTTGGCGTTGTAGCTGTCGTCCACCAAGGTCAGCGCCGCGCCGCGCCACACGCGCCGGTGCAGCCGGGAGCGTCCGGCCACCGGCTCGAAACTTTCCAGCCCCTGTGCGATGGCGGCCGGCGGCACGCCGACGGCCAGCGCCGCGGTCGCCGCCGCCAAGGCGTTCTTGACGTTGTGCGCGCCGGCCACGTGCAGCGCGAATGCCGCGTCGCCGGCCGGCGTGTGCATGCGCACCGCCCAATGGCTGGCCTGCCACGCGTACTCGGCAAACACGTCGGCGCCGGCCTGCAGCGCGAAGCTCAGCACGCGGCGCGCGCCGGCCAGCTGGCGCCACAGCGGCGTGTAGTCATCGTCGGCGGGAAAGACGGCCGTGCCCTGCGCGTCGAGGGCCTGAATGGACGCCCCGTTCTCGCGCGCCGCAGCCTCGACCGTGGCCATGAATTCCTGGTGCTCGCGCTGCGCGTTGTTGACCAGCGCCACGGTCGGCACGGCGATGCCGGCCAGCAGCGCGATCTCGCCCGGGTGGTTCATGCCCAGCTCGACCACGCCGCGGCGGTGCGTGTCGCGCAGCCGCAGCAAGGTCAGCGGCAGGCCGATGTGGTTGTTGAGGTTGCCCTCGGTGGCGAATGCGGCGTCGCCGTCGGCAGCGCGCAGGATCGCGGCGATCATCTGCGTCACCGTGGTCTTGCCGTTGCTGCCGGTGACTGCGATCAGCGGCAGCGTGAAGCGGCGCCGCCAGCGGTGCGCCAGCTGCTGCAGCGCGGCCAGCGCATCGGCCACCTGCAGCCCCGGCAGGCCGGCTTCGGCCAGGCCGCGTTCGGCCAGCGCCGCCACTGCGCCGGCCTCACGCGCCGTGGCCAGGAAATCGTGCGCGTCGAAGTTCTCGCCGCGCAAGGCCACGAACAGGTCACCGGCTTTCAGGCTGCGCGTATCGCTGTGCACGCGCGCGAAGCCCACGCCGCCATCGCCGACGAGCATGGATCCGGGCAGCAGCGCCTGGGCTTGGGCCAGCGTCAGCATCATGCCGCCACTCCCGCGCGCCGGCTCAGGCCCTCGTGCGCCTCGTGCACATCGGAGAAGCGGCGCAGCGTGCCGGCAATCTCCTGCGTCTGTTCATGACCCTTGCCGGCCAGCAGCACGACATCGGCCGGCGCGGCCTCGGCCAGCGCAAGGGCGATGGCCTCGTGCCGGTCCTCGATGACATCGACCTCGTCATGGCCGGTGATGCCGGCGAGGATCTGCGACAGGATGAAGCCCGGCGCCTCGTCGCGCGGGTTGTCGTTGGTCAGCACCACGCGGTCGGCCAGCCTCGTGGCGATCGCGCCCATCAGCGGGCGCTTGGCGGCATCGCGGTTGCCGCCGCAGCCGAACACGCACCACAGAGCGCCGCCGCGCGCTTGCGCCACCGGCCGCAGTGTCTGCAGCACCTTCTCCAGCGCATCGGGGCTGTGCGCATAGTCGACCACCACCTCGGGCAACCCGGTGGCATCGATGCGCACGCGCTGCATGCGCCCGGGCACCGGCCCTAAGCCCTCGGCGGCGCGCACCGCGTCGGCCAGCGGCACGCCCAGCGCGCGCAATGCGCCCACCACGCCCAACAGGTTGGACGCATTGAAATCGCCGATCAGCGCACTGCGCAGCGGCAGCCGCTGGTTGCCCTCGCGCAGCTCGAAGGCCAGACCACCGTCGTCGTGGTGCAGCCCCTGTGCGCGCAGGCGCGCCGGGCCTTGGGTGGAACAGGTCCACAACTCCAGCGGCGCCGCGCGCAGCGTCTGGGCAAGCTGGGCGCCGTGTTCGTCGTCGATGTTCAGCACCGCCGCCTTCAGCCCCGGCCAGGCGAAGAGCGCGCGCTTGGCCTGCCAGTACGCCGCCATGTCCGCGTGGTAGTCGAGATGGTCCTGCGTCAGGTTGGTGAACATCGCCACCTCGATGTGCGTGCCGGCCAGGCGCCGCTCCTGCAGGCCGATGGACGAAGCCTCGAGGGCGCAGGCGGCAAAGCCGCCGGCGACGAAGTCGTGCAGCGCCTGCTGCAGCCGCACCGCGTCGGGCGTGGTCATGCCGCCGTCGTGCAGGCCGTCGGCGTTCGGCTCGCCGATGCCCAGCGTGCCGATCAGCGCACAGCGCCGGCCCAGGCCTGTCAGCGCCTGCGCCGTCCACCAGGCGGTGGAGGTCTTGCCGTTGGTGCCGGTGATGGCCACCACCTGCAGCCGTTCGCTGGGCCGGCCCAGGAACAGATGCGCGATCGGGCCGGCCATGTCCTTCAAGTGCGTGACGGCGGCAATGCGCGCATCGTCGAAGCCGAAGCTGGCGACGTGGTGGTCGTCGACCAGGCAGGCGCTTGCGCCCGATTGCAGCGCGGCAGCGACGAAGCGGCGCGCGTCGTTCGAATAGCCCGGCCAGGCCAGGAAGGCATCGCCGGCGCGCACCCGGCGGTGGTCGGTGCGCAGCTGGCCGGCCACGCGCGTGCTCAGCCACTGCGCCGCGGCGTCGGCATGGGCCAGGTGCAACGTGGTCGACATCAGAAGCTCTCGCGCTCGGCCGGCGCGGGCTTGCTGGCCATGATCTGCGGCGTCACTTCCAGGTCGGGCGCCACGCCCATCAGGCGCAGCGTCTGCTGCACCACCTGGCTGAACACCGGTGCGGCCACGGCGCCGCCGTAGTACACGCCCTTGCTGGGCTCGTCGACCATCACCGCGACGACGATGCGCGGGCTGCTGATCGGCGCCATGCCGACGAACCACGAGCGGTACTTGTTGGCCGCGTAGCCCCTGCCTTCCTGCTTGTGCGCGGTGCCGCTCTTGCCGCCCACCGAATAACCCTGCGTCTGCGCCAGCGGCCCGGTGCCGCCGGGACCGGCGGCCAGTTGCAGCATGTGGCGGATCTCCCGCGCGGTGGCCGGCGAATACACCTTCACGCCGGCCACCGGCGCGTCGCGCTTGAGCAAGGTCACCGGAATCACGTCGCCGCCTTCGCGCGCCAGGCAGGTGTAGGCGCGTGCCATCTGCAGCAGCGACGCCGACAGCCCGTAGCCGTAGGCCATGGTCGCCTGCTCCACCGGCTTCCAGGTCTTGTAGGGCTTGAGCCGGCCGGTCACCGCGCCGGGAAAGTCGATCTGCGGCTTCTGGCCGTAGCCGACGGTGGAGAACAGCTCCCACAGCTCGCGCGCCGGCATCTGCATCGCCAGGCGTGCGGCACCGACGTTGCTGGACTTCTGGATCACCTGCTCGACGGTCAGCGATTGACGGGGATGCGCGTCGCGGACCACCAGCGGGCCGACGATCAGGCTGCGCGGCGCGGTGTTGATGACCGTGTCGGGCTTGACGCGCCGCGTCTCCAGCGCCCAGGCGGCGATCAGCGGCTTCATCGTCGAGCCGGGTTCGAAGGTGTCGGTGAGTGCGCGGTTGCGCAGCTGCTCGCCCGACAGCTTGCGGCGGTTGCCGGGGTCGTAGCTGGGGTAGTTGGCCAGCGCCAGCACCTCGCCGGTGATGACGTCCAGCACCACCACGCTGCCAGCCTTGGCGCCATGCTCGGCCACCGCGTCGCGCACGCGCTGGTAGGCGAAGAACTGCACCTTCGAGTCGATCGACAGCTGGATGTCCTGGCCATTGACCGGATCGAGCTGTTCGCCGCCGTCCTCGATGACACGGCCGAGCCGGTCCTTGAGCACGGCGCGCGAGCCATGGCGGCCCTGCAGCTCGCGCTGGAAAGCCAGCTCGATGCCCTCCTGGCCCTTTTCCTCGATGTTGGTGAAGCCGACGACGTGCGCCGCCGATTCGCCCTCGGGGTACTTGCGGCGGTATTCGCCGAGCTGGTGCACACCCTTGACGCCCAGTGCCTTGACCTGCGCCCACAGCTCGGCATCGACCTGGCGCTTCAGCCAGGCGAAATTGCGCGCGTTCTCCAGCCGCTGGTCGAGTTCGGCCGGCTTCATCTCCAGCAGCTTGGCCAGCGCCTTGCGCTGCTGCAGGTCGGCGCTGAAGTCCTTGGGGATGGCCCAAATCGATGGCACCGGCACGCTGGTGGCCAGCACCTGGCCGTTGCGGTCGAGGATGCGGCCGCGGCTGGCCGGCACCTCGATGACATGGCCGTAGCGCTTGTCGCCCTGCTGCTGGTAGAAGTCGGTGCCGATGATCTGGATGTAGACCGCCCGGCCCACCAGCACCAGGAAGGCCAGGCCCACCAGCGCGACGACGAAGCGCGAGCGCCACGGCGGCGTCTTCGACGCCAGCAGCGGGCTGGTGGCGTAGTTCAGGTTGCGCACGCTGGGGGCGGCGGCGCGCTTGGGCGTCTTGCGGCTCGTGCTCATGGGGCCGACGCTCCAAGGGCCGGCGCGGCCGCCTCGTCCACCACGTACTGCGTCACCGCCGGCGTGGCGGTGCGCATGCGCAGCTTCTCGCGCGCCACCTTCTCCACGCGCAGGTGCGTGGCCTGCGCCTGGCGCTCGGCGTCCAGGCGCTTGAACTCGGTGTCCAGCTGCGATTGTTCGACGCGAGCCCGGTCGAGCGCGTGGAACAGGCGGCGCGATTCGTACGAAGTCTTCACCAGGTACAGGCAACTGGCCAGCAGGGCGGCAAGCAGCAGCAGATTCACCCGTGTCACTCCCTTGCGCCCCCAAGGCCGCCGCCTTGCGGCGTCCGCCCGGAGCCAGAGGCTGCGGGCCTTCGGTCGTCCAAGTCCGCACTGGCGGACTTGGAGCCGCGGCCCTCAGCCCGCCCCGAGGGGGACCGAGCCGGCTTGAAACGGCCCGGCGCCGGCTCCCGTACCCCATGCAGTGCCGCCGTGCGCTCGGCCACGCGCAGCACGGCCGAGCGCGCGCGCGGGTTGGCGGCCAGTTCGGCGGCACCGGCACGGATGCGGCCCAGCGCGCGCAGCCGCATCGGCCGCGGCGGCGCGAAGGGCGCACGCCGGTCGGGCTCGTCGCGGCTTTCGCGCGCGATGAACTGCTTGACGATGCGGTCCTCCAGCGAATGGAAGCTGATCACGACCAGGCGTCCTTGCGGGGCCAGCAGCTCCAGCGCCGCGTTCAGCCCCTGCTCGAGCTCTTCAAGCTCGGCGTTGACGTGAATCCGAAGAGCCTGAAAGGTGCGCGTTGCAGGGTTCTGGCCCGGCTCGCGGGTCTTGACCGCACCAGCCACGACTTCGGCCAGTTCGCCTGTGGTTCGAATGGTTGCCCCGCCCTGTCGGCGAGCCACAAGCGCCTTTGCAACCTGAACAGCAAACCGTTCTTCCCCATAGTCACGGATCACCTGCGTGAGTTGGCGCTCATCGGCGCGGGCCAGAAAGTCCGCGGCGGTCTCGCCGCGGGTCGTGTCCATGCGCATGTCCAGCGGCGCATCGAAGCGGAAGCTGAAGCCGCGCGCCGGGTCGTCGAGCTGCGGCGAACTGACGCCCAGGTCGAGCAGCACGCCCTGCAGCTGCGTGATGCCCAGCTGCGCCAGCTGCGGCAGCAGCGCCGCGAAGCTGGCATGCACCAGCCGCAGCCGCGGGTCGGCGATGGCCGCGCCGGCGGCGATGGCCTGCGGGTCCTTGTCGAAGGCGATGAGCCGGCCCAGCGGCGACAGCCGCGCCAGGATGGCGCGCGCATGGCCGCCGCGGCCGAAGGTGCCGTCCACGTAGCAGCCGTCCGGCGCGTGCACCAGCGCCTCCACGGCTTCGGCCAGGAGTACGGTGGTGTGCGTCCATGCCTGCGCGCCGGGGTTCACAGGTTGAGGCCCAGCACTTCTTCGGTCATGCCGGCGGCGACGATGCGCGCCTCGACGGCATCGTGGCGCTGCTTGTCCCACAGCTCCAGGCGCCGGCCGGTGCCGATCAGCAGCACGTCCTTGCTCAGGCCGGCGGCTTCGCGCAGTTCGGGCGGCACCAGCACGCGCGAGGCGCTGTCGATCTCGACGTCGACCGCGCTGCCCAGGAAGATGCGCCGCCAGCCGTCGGAGGCCGCCTTCAGCGCCATCAGCTCAGTTTCGACCGCTTCCCAGGTGGGGCGCGGGTAGATCAGCAGGTAGCCGTCGGGATGGCGGGTGAACGTGAGCTGGCCGCTACACGCGGCAATGAGCGGGTCGCGATGGCGCACGGGCACGTTGATGCGCCCTTTGGCATCCAGCGCCAAGGCTGAAGTCCCCCGAAACACCCATTCCGACACTTTTTTCCACCTGCAGCCACTAAACGACACTGTATCGCACTAAAACCACAGGGTCAACGCGACGGCGGAAAAAATCAATGAAATCAGATACTTAGAGGTTGTTGTTCACGCAGTCTCAAGAAAAATCGCTTCAAAAATAAGGACTTGCAAAGCTCATTGAAAGTTAAGCCTTAGATGACAGCCGGACAACGAATGCAACGGCTTCGTGACAT
>CAYUPF010000091.1:0-16128 GCA_964446545.1 uncultured Rubrivivax sp. | reverse complement strand
TCTTGCCCATGCGCAGGTGGCGCATGATGTTCTCGATCTCGACGATGGCGTCGTCGACCAGGATGCCCACCACCAGCGACAGGCTCAGCAGCGTGACCACGTTGATGGTGAAGCCGAACAAGTACATCACGCCGAAGGCCGGGATCACCGACAGCGGCAGCGCCGTGGCCGCCACCAGCGTGGCGCGCCAGTCGCGCAGGAACAGCCACACCACCAGCACCGCGAGCAGCGCGCCCTCGTACATCAGCGCCATCGAGCCGTCGTAGCCCTCCTGCACCGGGTCGACGAAGTTGAAGGCTTCGGTGAAGGTGACTTCCGGGTGCGCCGCCTTCAGTTCCTCCAGCGCAACACGCACGCCGGCGGCCACGTCCACCTCGCCGGCGCCGCGGCTGCGCGTGAGCTCGAAGCCGACCACCGGCTGGCCGTTCAGCAGCGCGGCCGTGCGCTTCTCGGCCACCGTGTCCTGCACGTGCGCCACCTGGTCCAGGCGGACGCGCCGGCCGTCGCCGAGCGCAATCTCCATGCGCGCCAGTTCGTCGGCCGACTGCACGGTGGCGATGGTGCGCACCGACTGCTCGGCCCCGCCCAGGTCGGTGCGGCCGCCCGAGGCCTCCTGCTGCACCTGGCGCAGCTGGCGCGAGATGTCGGCGGCGGTGGCGTTCAGCGCTTGCAGCTTCAGCGGGTCCAGTTCCACCAGCACCTGCCGCGTCACACCGCCGACGCGGTTGGCCGCACCGACGCCGCGCACGCCGAGCATCGCCTTGGTGATGGTGTTGTCGACGAACCAGCTCAAAGCCTCCTCGTCCATGCGGTCCGAGGCCACGGTGTAGGTCAGGATCGGCAGGCCCGACAGCTCGAGCTTGGTGACCTGCGGGTCGCGCAGGTCGCCGGGCAGGTCGGAGCGCACGCGCGCGACCGCGTCGCGCACGTCGTCCAAAGCCTCCTGCACGCCCTTTTCCAGCCGGAACTCGACGGTGATGGTGACCGTGCCGTCCTGCACCTTGGTGTAGATGTGCTTGACGTTCTGCAAGGTGGCGATCGAGTTTTCCAGCTTGCGCGCGACCTCGGTCTCCATCTGCGCCGGCGATGCGCCCGGCAGCAAGGCGCTGACGGTGATCGTCGGCAGCTCGATGTCCGGGAAGTTCTGGATCTTCATCGCGTTGAAGCCCAGCAGGCCCACCAGCGTAAGCATCAGGAACAGCAGGATCGCCGGCGTGGGGTTGCGGATCGACCAGGCGGAGACGTTCATCGCCGTGCCCTCACTTCGGCGCGCTGGCCGGCGCGTCGACCACGCGCACCAGGTCGCCGTCGCTGAGGAAGCCGCCGCCCGAGGCGACGACGCGCGCGTTTGCGTCCAGGCCGCCGGTGATCTCGACGCGCTCGCCCAGGCGCTGGCCGACCGCCACCTTGGTTTCGGTGACCTTGGCATCGGCGCCGACGCGCAGCACGTAGCTGAAGCCGTCGCGCTGCAGCACCGCGCTTTGCGGCAAGGTCAGGCCCTGGCCCTTGCCGAGCTCGAACTCGCCGCGCGCGAACATGCCGGCGCGCGCCTCGCGCGACGGCGCCAGGTCGACGAAGACGATGCCGTTGCGCGTCAGCGGGTCCACCGTGGGCGCGAGCATGCGCACCTTGCCGGCGATGGGCTTGCCGCCGGCGGGCGTGACGCTGGCGCTCAGGCCCGGCTTCAGCCGCGCCAGCTCGGCCGCGGGCACCTCGGCGCGCCATTCGAGCCGGCCCTGGCGGATCATGCGGAACAGCTCCTGCCCCGCGGGCAGCACCGCGCCGACGGTGGCGCTGCGCGCAGAGATCACGCCGTCGTCGGACGCCAGCACCTGCGTCTGGCGCAGCCTCAAGGCCTGCACGTTGGCCTGCGCGCGCTGCGCATCGAGCCGCGCCCTGGCGGTGCGTTCGGCGGTCATGAACTGGTTGATCTGCTGGTCGCTGAGCGCGCCGCTGGTGGCCAGTTCGCGCGCCCGCGCGGCGTTGGCGGCGGCCTCGGCCAGCGCGGCCTCGGCCTCGGCCACCACGGCACGGATCTGCGCCACGTCGGCCTGCATCATGTCCGGCGCGAAGGTGGCCAGCACCTGGCCGCGTCGCACCGTGTCGCCGACGTTGACGCGCACCTCGGCCAGGCGCAGGCCGTTGGCCTCGGTGCCGATGATGGCTTCCTGCCAGGCGGCGATATTGCCGTTGGCGGCGATGCGCTGCGGCAGGCTGGTCGGCTGCGGCTGTGCCAGCGTGACGCTCAGCGCCGGCCGTGCGGCGGCCGCCGGCGCGGCCTTCTTGTCGTCGGCGGCACGCACCGCCAGCGCAACTGCGCCCAGCAGCGCGGCCGCGCCCAGGCCGGCCAGCAGCGGCCGGCGCAGTGTGCTCATGGCCATCGCAGTGTTCATTGCGTGGAAACGTGGGTGGCGAGCGGCACGGCGGTGTCCATCTCCGGACTCCAGCCGCCGCCGAGCGCGCGGTACAGATTGATCCATGCGGCCACCTGGTCGCTCTGCAGCCCGATCAGCGTGCTGTGGGCGACCAGCGCGCTGCGGCGTGCGTCTTCCAGGTCGAACAGGCTGCCCAGGCCGCCGCGGAAGCGCGCGTCGGCGGCCTTCAGCGAGGCCTCGAAGCCTTCGATCGAGATGCGCGTGTCCTCGACGCGGCGCGCGCTGCTGTCCAGCGTGATCAGCGCAGCTTCCACCTCGCGCACGGCTTCGCGCACCCGGCCGCGGTAGACGGACACCGCCTCGTCGTAGCGCGCGCGTGCCGCCACCACGTTGGCGACGCGCGTGCCGCCGTCGAACAGCGGCAGCGACACCTGCACCGGGCCGATGGTCCAAAGCGAACCGGTGGTCGACATGTTCTCGACGCGCAGCCAGCCCGGGCCCACCAAGCCGGTGATGGCCACGCGCGGGTAGCGCAGCGCCTGGCTCTGCGCGGTGTCCTCGGCCGCGGCCACCACCTCGCGCTCGGCGGCGAGCAGGTCGCTCCGCTGCATCAGCGCCGCGGCCGGCACGCTGTGCACGGCGATGCCGGCCGGCACCGGCAGCAGCGCCTGGCGCGGCGCCAGCCGTTGGCGCAGTTCGCTCTCGTCCAGCGCGCTCAGCGCCACCAGCGACTTCAGCAGCAGCTCGCACTGCATCTGCTGGCCGGTGAGCAGGCTGCGCCCCTGCGCGGCGCTGGCACGCGCCAGCGCGGCGTTGGCCGGCGCCGACAGGCCGGCCTTGGCGGCCAGCTCGGTCAGGCGGGCGGTTTCGGCGCGCGAGCGCGCGTCCGCCTCGGTCTGCAGCACCAGCGCTTCGCAGCTGCGCAGCGCGTTGTAGCTGGCGCCGACCTCGGCGGCGATGGCCACGCGCGTGGCATACCAGGTGGCCTGTGCGCCCTGCAGCCGCGCCACGGCCGCGTCGCGCCCGGCCTGGTTGGCGCCGAACAGGTCCAGCTCCCAGCTGGCCTGCAGGTTGGCCGTGCCGTAGCTCAACCTCGGTGTGGCCAGGTCGCTGCGCCCGGTCTGGGCCGAGGCGTTGGCATTCAGCGCCGGCAGCAGCAGCGCGCCTGCGGCCACGCTGCTGGCGCGTGCCTGCTCGATGCGCGAGGCCGCGGCGGCGATGTCCGGGCTGGCCGCCTGCGCGGCATCGATCAGCTGCAGCAGCACCGGGTCGTCGAACTGCTTCCACCACTCGCGCAGCGCCGCTTGGCGCTCGGCCGGCGGTGCCGGGGCCAGCCAGGCCGGCGGTGCGTCCAGCGGCGGCGCAGTCGTGTCCGGCAAGGGCACCGGCGGCGCGAAGGCCGAGCAGGCGCCGAGCAGCAGGCTGGCGGCGCCTGCGGCGGCCAGCGAATGGCGCGGATGCTTCATGAGGCGTCGCGGCGCCGGCGTTCGGCGTCGATCATGGCTCGGGCGTACATCACCAAGCGGTCCGACCAGCGGTCGAGCGCGTCCGCGCCTGCGTTCAGCCGTGGCGCCAACTGCTCGATGACATCGTGGCCGACGTGCAGGTGCACGCCCAGGCCGCAGATGCACACCGCCAGGCGCTGCAGCTCCGCGTCGGGCCGTTCGACGCCGAAATGCCGGCATAGCACGGCCAGCAGCGCCTCGTGCATCGGCCGGAAGCCCTGCGCCAGCGGCTGTTCCCACAGCCCGGTGGGCTCGAGCATCTCGCGGAAATGCAGTTTCATGCACAGCCGTGCCATGTCGCCCTGCTTCAACGGCTCCAGCAGTTCGGCAAAGAGTTGGGCCAGGGCCTGCGGCAGGCTCAACTGCGGTGCGTCGAAGCGCGTGCCGTCGCGCGGCGCACCCAGCGGTTCGACGAACACGGCGCGGTACAGGCCGGCCTTGTCGCCGAAGTAGTAGCTGATGGCGGCGACGTTGACGCCGGCATGCTCGGCCAGCTCGCGCGTCGAGGTCTTGGCGAAGCCTTGTTGCGCGAACAGCCGCAACCCGCTGTGCAGCAGGCGCGCGCGTGACGCCTCTCCATCGGGCCGGGGCGCGCGAACGCTTTCGGGGGCCGGCGCGGCGCCGGCGATCGGGACGGGGTTCATGTCCCGGACTCTAGCAGTTAAATCAAACGTTTGTTTATGATGACCCGCTTGGCAACGAGCCTAATACGTCGCCCGCCCGCCGGACAGGTCGAACACCGCGCCGGTGCTGAACGAGCAGTCCTGCGACGACAGCCAGGCGATCATCGCCGCGGCCTCGTGCACTTCGAGGAAGCGCCCCATCGGGATCTTCGACAGCATGAAGTCGATGTGCGATTGCGCCATGGTGGCGAACATCGCCGTCTTCGCCGCGGCCGGGGTGATGGCGTTGACCATCACGCCTTTGGTCGCCAGCTCCTTGCCCAGCGACTTGGTCAGCGCGATCAGCGCGGCCTTCGACGCGCTGTAGTGCGAGGCGTTGGGGTTGCCTTCCTTGCCCGCCACCGAGGCGATGTTGACGATGCGCCCGTAGCCGCGCGCGATCATGTGCGGCACCACGGTGCGGCTGGTCAGGTACGGCCCGATCAGGTTGACCTCGATCACGCGGCGCCAGACGGCCGGGTCCAGTTCCCAGGTGGTGCCGTTGCCGCCGGTGATGCCGGCGTTGTTGACCAGGATGTCGATGTGGCCGTGCCGCGCCAGCGTGGCCGCCGCGGCCTGGGCCACCGACGCCTCGTCGGTCAGCTCGACCGCGACGCCGCTGACCACGCCCTGGGTGGACAGCGCAGTCTCGGCCTCGGCCAGCTTGGCAGCGTCGATGTCCCACAGCGCGACGCTGGCGCCGGACTTCAGCATGCGCTCGGCCGCCGCAAAGCCGATGCCCTGCGCGCCGCCGGTGATGACCGCGACGCGGCCCTTCAGGTCGATCTGGTTCATCCGTTCAGTCCTTTCAGCGTGGTGGCGGCGTCGGGGCGCTGGCGGCAGTCGTCGATGTACTGGCGCACGATGTCGGTGAAACGCTCATCCGGCTTCAGGCCCAGCGCGGCGGCGCGTGCGGCGGTGGCGCCGGTGGGCCAATTGGCGACGATGCCGGCGATGCGCTCGTCACGTTCGAAGCGCACGTGCGCGCGCACCGCCGGCCCGGCCACCTGTTCCAGTGCGTCGAGCATCTCGCCGACGCTGACGTTCAGCGCCGGCAGGTTCAGCCCCAGCCGCCCGCCCAGGGCCTCGCGGCTGGCCTCGAACACCGCGATCAGCCCGGCCACCGCGCTGGCCGGCGACGACACCGGGTGGCGCACGTCCGCACTCACCGGGCAGACCGACTCCACGCCGGCAAGCGGCTCGCGGACGATGCCGCTGAAGAAGGACGAGGCCGCGCCGTTGGGCCGGCCCGGGCGCACCGTCACCGTCATCAGCCGTGCGCTGCGGCCGTCGATGAAACCCTTGCGCGTGTAGTCGGCGATCAGGTGTTCGCACACCAGCTTGTGCATGCCGTAGCTGGTCTGCGGCGCCGGCAGCGTGTCGTCGGCCACCACCGGCGGCATCGGCACCGAGGCGTCCGGCCCGAACACCGCCACCGAACTGGAGAACACCAGCCGGGTCGTCGCGCCGTGCTGCTGCTGGCGCGCGCGCAGTGCGTCGAGCAGCGCGCGCGTGCTGTCCAGGTTGGAGCGCAGCCCCAGGTCGAAGTCGACCTCGCATTCGCCCGACACGGCCGAGGCGAGGTGGAACACGCCGTCGAAGCCCTCGTCGGCGAGTGCCGCGCACTGATCGAGCAGCGCTCCGGTGCGTGCGCTGGTGCGCGGGTCGGTCAGCAGGTCGGCGGGCGGCGCGATCTGGTCGGCCAGCACCATGCCGGTGATGGGCTGGCCGGCCAGCGTGCCACGTGCCAGCAGCGTGCGCGCCAGGCGCGCGCCGACGAAACCGCCGCCGCCGGTGATGAGCAGCTTCATTCGATGTCTCCTCGTGGTGTTCTGTAAGGGGCCAGCCAGCCCAGCCCGGCCGAGGTGCCGGCCGCCGGCCGGTATTCGCAGCCGATGCGGCCGTTGTAGCCCAATTCGTCGATCAGCGCGAACAGGTAGGGGTGGTGCAGCTCGCCCCGGTCGGGCTCGTGGCGGTCGGGCACGCCGGCGATCTGCAGGTGGCCGACCTGCCCGCCGGGCAGGTAGTGGCGCAGTTTCATGGCGATGTCGCCCTCGACGATCTGGCAGTGGTACAGGTCCATCTGCACCTTCAGGTTCGGCGCGCCGACCTCGGCGACGATGGCATGCGCCTCGTCCTGCCGGTTCAGCAGGTAGCCGGGCATGTCGCGGGTGTTGATCGGCTCGATCAGCAGCTCGATGCCGGCCGAGGCCGCCTGCGCCGCCGCCCACGCCAGGTTGGCGACGAAGGCGGCGCGATGTGCCCGGCGCTCGCCGCCGTCGGGCAGCACGCCGGCCATCACGTGGATGCGCGGGCAGCGCAGCGCCTCGGCATAGGGCAGTGCCTGTTCCAGCAGCGTGCGGCGGAACTCCGCCTCGCGCCCGGGCAACGCCGCCAGGCCGCGCTCGCCGGCCTGCAGGTCGCCGGGCGGCGCATTGATCAGCACCTGCGTCAAGCCCAGGTCGGACAGCCGCTCGCCCAGTTCGTGGCGGTCGTGTTCGTAGGCAAAGGCGAACTCCACCGCACAGAAGCCGTCGCGCGCGGCGGCGGCGAAACGGTCGACGAAGGCGTGTTCGCCGTACAGGAAGGACAGGTTGGCGGCAAAGCGCGGCATCTTCAGGCCCGCGCGCCGCCGCGGCTCATTGGGTCGCCGGCGGCATCGGCCAGACGTCGCGCCACTCGCTGCCGCGCGGCGCATCCTGCACCTCGATCGGGCCGAGCCAGTCGGTGAACAGCCCCGTGCACACCGCTTGCAGCGCGGCCGAGGCGTCCGGGTGCCGGGCGATCAACGCCAGGTTGCAGGCGATGCGGTCCGAGGCCGCCAAGTTGGGCATGCGCGCATAGTGCGTCAGCAGCGCCAGCGTACCGCCGATGATCGGCTCGAGATGCGGTACCGCGGCCGGCGGCTGGGTTTCGGGGTGGACGGTCAGGGCCATGGCGGCAACTCCGTGCGCAGGGATGTGCCGGCAGTATATGAGAATGATTCTTAATTGCAACCATGACGACACAAACTACAGCTTGAAGTCGTAATCGACGATCACCGGCGCATGGTCCGAGAAGCGCTGCTGCAGGTAGATCTGCTCGCGCCGGGCCTTGGCGGCGAGGCCGGGCGTGGCCAGGTGGTAGTCCAGCCGCCAGCCCACGTTCTTGGCCCAAGCCTGGCCGCGGTTGCTCCACCAGGTGTATTGCTCGGGCCTGGGGTTGAGCGTGCGGAACACGTCGACCAGCCCGCCTTGCGTCAGCAACCGGGTCATCCAGGCGCGCTCTTCGGGCAGGAAGCCGCTGTTCTTCTGGTTGCTGCGCCAGTTCTTGAGGTCGATTTCCTGGTGCGCGATGTTGATGTCACCGACCAGGATGAACTCGCGCTCGGCCTTCAGCCTCATCAGCTGCGGGTACAGCCGCTCGAGAAAGCGGAACTTCGCCGCCTGGCGCTCCTCGCCGCTGGAGCCGCTGGGGAAGTAGCAGCTGATGAGGCTGAGCTTGCGCTGCGGCGTGTCGTAACGGGCTTCCAGGTAGCGGCCTTCGGTATCGAATTCCGCATCACCGAAGCCTGTGCTCACATCGCTGGGCTCCCTCAGCGTGTATAGGCCCACGCCCGCATAACCCTTGCGCTCGGCGAAGTGGAAATGCCCGGCCAGCGGGCCCAGCCGGTCGAAGCGGCCGGCCACGTCGACGTGCTGGGCGCGCACTTCCTGCACCCCCATACAATCGGCGCCCATCCCCTGCGCCCACTCGACGAAGCCCTTGCTGGCGGCCGAACGGATGCCGTTCAGGTTCAATGAGACGAGGCGGAACACCAAGGACCTTTCATGAGCATGCCTCCGCCCTCCGAAGCCCTGGCCCGGGACTTCGTGCACTTCGCGGTGCGCTGCGGCGTGCTGCGTTTCGGGGAATTCAAGACCAAGGCCGGGCGCATGTCGCCGTACTTCTTCAATGCCGGCCTGTTCAACGACGGCGAGAAGCTCGGTCGCCTCGGCGAATTCTATGCACGCCGCTTGCTCGAATCGGGCCTGGCCTTCGACATGCTGTTCGGCCCGGCCTACAAGGGCATCACCTTGGCCTCGGCGGTGGCGGTGGAACTGGCGCGGCTGGGCCGCAACGTGCCCTTCGCCTACAACCGCAAGGAAGCCAAGGACCACGGCGAAGGCGGTCTGCTGGTCGGCGCGGCGGTGGCCGGGCGCGTGCTGATCATCGACGACGTCATCTCCGCCGGCACCTCGGTGCGCGAGTCGGTGCGGCTGCTGCAGGCCGCCGGCGCACGACCTTGTGGCGTATTGATCGCTCTGGACCGTCAAGAACGCGCCACCGAGGGCGAAAAGGATATGGACTGGTCGGCGGTGCAGTACGTCACGCGAACATTGCAACTGAATGTGGCGGCGATTGCGACACTGAACGACTTGTTGCAGTATCTAAGGTCCACCGAAGACCCGGCCCTGCAGGTCTTCGCGCAACCGGTGCAACGCTACCGGGATCGATACGGAGTTTGAATGCGCCTTTCGGCCGGTCGGCCCCTCTACCTGACGTTGCTGCTGCTGGCAGGCACCGCCGCGCCTGGGCTGCAGGCCCAGAGCAGCCCGGCGCCGGCCAGTGCGGCCGGCATTTACTCATGCATCGACGACCAGGGACGCAGGATCACCGCCGACCGGCCCATCTCCAGCTGCACCGCCAAGGAGCAGCGCGTGCTCAACAAGGACGGCTCGCTGAAGGCGGTGTACCCGCCGATCCTGACGGTGGAAGAGCGCGCCCAGAAGGAAGCCGCCGAGCGCAAGGCCGCCGAGGCCCGTGCCGCGCATGCCGACGCAGTGCGCCGCGACCGCAACCTGCTGGCGCGCTACCCCGACGAGGCGCCGCACCGCAAGGCGCGCGAGGCCGCACTGGACACCGTACGCGTGGCCATCAAGGCCAGCGAGAAGCGGCTGCAGGACTTGGCCGCCGAGCGCAAGCCGCTGCTGTCCGAGGCCGAGTTCTACATCGGCAAGCCGCTGCCGCTGAAACTGCGCAACCAGCTCGATGCCAACGATGCCGCCACCGCCGCGCAGCGCGAGGCGGCGGTCGGCCAGGAAGCCGAGCTGGAACGCGTGACCCGCTTTTACGATGCCGAACTGGCGCGGCTGAAGCTGCTGTGGGCCGGCGCGGTACCGGGCTCGATGGGGCCGATCGCGCCGCAGCGCATCCCGACGCCGGTGGCTTCGAGCGCGTCGAACCTGAAGGCGTCGACGCTGCGCTGAATCAGCCGAGCTTGCGTTTGAGCAGCTCGTTGGCCTGCGCCGGGTTGGCCTTGCCCTTGCTGGCTTTCATCACCTGACCGACCAGCGCATTGAAGGCCCTGTCCTTGCCGGCGCGGAATTCCTCCACCGACCGGGCATTCGCGGCGATGACCGCGTCGACGATGGCTTCCAGCGCACCGGCGTCGCTCATCTGCTTCAGGCCCTTGGCCTCGATCAGCGCGTCGACCAGGCTGGCCGCCGGGCCGCTCCCAAGGCCGGCCGCATCCCCTCGGGGGATCGGCTGCGTACCCGCAGCCGAGGAGTCAGTGTCCGCGCCCTCGCCCACCCACAGTGCATCGAACACCTGGCGCGCACCGTTGTTCGACACCGTGCCGTCGGCGATGCGGCGGATCAGCGCCGCCAGCGCCGCCACGCTCACCGGGCACTCTTCGATGTTGCGCCCGTCGGCGTTGAGCCGGCGCGAGACCTCGCCCATCAACCAGTTGGCGGCCAGCTTGGCGCTGCCGCAGGCATCGCGCAGCGCCTCGTAGGTGCGCGCGAAGGCCAGGCTCTGCGTCATCAGCGCGGCGTCGGCGGCGGCCAGGCCGTCGTCGGCCTGGAAGCGCTGCGCCATCGCCGCCGGCAGCTCGGGCATGTCGCGCTTCACCTGCTCTACCCATTCGGGCGCGATCACCAGCGGCGGCAGATCCGGGTCGGGGAAGTAGCGGTAGTCGTGCGCGTCTTCCTTGCTGCGCATCGCGCGGGTCTCGCCGGTGTCGGGGTCGAAGAGCACGGTCGCCTGTTCGATGGGCAGGCCGTCCTCGATGCGGTCGATCTGCCACTGCACTTCGAAGTCGATGGCCTGCTGCAGGAAGCGAAAGGAATTGAGGTTCTTCACCTCGCGCCGCGTGCCCAGTTCGGCGCCAGGCCGGCGCACCGAGACGTTGGCGTCGCAGCGGAAGCTGCCCTCCTGCATGTTGCCGTCGCACACGCCCAGCCACACCACCAGCGCGTGCAGCGCCTTGGCATATTCCACCGCCTCGGCGCTGCTGCGCATGTCGGGCTCGCTGACGATCTCCAGCAGCGGCGTGCCGGCGCGGTTCAGGTCGATGCCGGTCTGGCCGGCGTAGTCCTCGTGCAGCGACTTGCCGGCGTCTTCTTCGAGATGCGCGCGCGTCAGGTGGACGCGCTTGCTCTGCTCGCCGACGCGGATGTCCACGTGCCCGCCCTGCACCACCGGAATCTCGTACTGGCTGATCTGGTAGCCCTTGGGCAGGTCGGGGTAGAAGTAGTTCTTGCGCGCGAAGATCGACAGCGGCGCCACCTTGGCGTTCACCGCCAGGCCGAAGCGGATGGCGCGCTCGACCGCGCCGCGGTTCAGCACCGGCAGCGTACCCGGCAGCGCCAGGTCCACCGCGCAGGCCTGGGTGTTGGGCGCGGCGCCGAACTGCGTGGACGCACCACTGAAGATCTTGCTGCGCGTGGACAGCTGGGCATGCGTTTCCAGGCCGATCACGACCTCGAAGCCGCGGGTCAGCGGCGGCGCGCTCATGCGGCGCTCGCGCCGATCGGCGCGCGGGAATGGAAATCGGTGGCCTGCTGGAAGGCATGGGCGGCGTGCAGCAGCCGGCCTTCGTCGAAGTAGTTGCCGATCAGCTGCAGCCCGACCGGCATGCCGCCGCCTTCCTTCGAATTCGCGAAGCCGGCCGGTACGCTCATGCCCGGCAGCCCGGCCAGACTGGCCGGCAGCGTGAAGATGTCGGCCAGATAGGCCTTGACCGGATCGTCGTGCTGCGCGCCGATCTTCCACGCGACGGTGGGCGCCACCGGGCCGGCGATCAGGTCGCAGTCCTTGAAACAGGACTGGAAGTCGTCGGCGATCATGCGGCGCAGCTTCTGCGCCTGCAGGTAGTAGGCGTCGTAGTAGCCGTGGCTGAGCACATAGGTGCCGATCATGATGCGGCGCTTGACCTCCGGGCCGAAGCCTTCGGCGCGCGTGCGTTCGTACATGTCGCGCAGGTCGCCGTAGTCCTTGGCGCGGTGGCCGAACTTGACGCCGTCGAAGCGCGACAGGTTCGAGCTGGCCTCGGCCGGCGCGATGATGTAGTACACCGGGATCGACAGCTCGGTGCGCGGCAGGCTCACGCCCACCAGCGTGGCACCGAGCTTCTCGAACTCGGCCAGCGCGGCGTGCACCGCGCCATCGACGTCGGCGGCCAGCGCCGCCGGGAAGAACTCGCGCGGCAGCCCGATGCGCAGGCCCTGCAGCGGCCGTGCGCCGCCGGCGCCTTCGCGCTCGCTGAGCATCTGCGCATGGAAGTCCTGCGGCGGGCGCTCGGCGCTGGTCGAATCGCGCGCGTCGAAGCCGCTCATCGCCGACAGCAGCAAGGCGCAGTCCTCGGCGCTGCGCGCCAGCGCTCCGGCCTGGTCCAGGCTGGAAGCGAAGGCGATCATGCCGTAGCGCGAGCACACGCCATAGGTCGGCTTGATGCCGGTGACACCGCTGAACGATGCTGGCTGGCGGATCGAGCCACCGGTGTCGGTGCCGGTGGCTGCCGGCACCAGCCGTGCCGCGACCGCGGCGGCCGAACCGCCGGACGAGCCGCCGGGCACGCGCTGCGTGTCCCAGGGGTTCTTCGTCAGGCCGAAGGCCGAGTTCTCGTTGGCCGAGCCCATCGCGAATTCGTCGCAGTTGAGCTTGCCCAGCGTCACCATGCCGGCCCCCGGGCCGCGGCCCGGTTCACCGGACCCCAGCCGTGCCACCACGCTCGCGTCGAAGGGGCTGGCATAACCGGCCAACATCTTCGAGCCGGCGGTGGACGTCAGATCGCGCGTGACGAAGATGTCCTTGTGCGCGACCGGCACGCCGGTCAGTGCCTGCGCCTGGCCGCGGGCGCGGCGAGCGTCGGCCTCGCGCGCCTGTGCTAGGCTGAGCTGCGGGTCCCGAGCCAGAAAAGCGCCCAGATGTTCGAAGCCTGCAACGCGCGTGAGCAGATGTTGCGTCAGTTCCAGGCTCGAAACGCGGCCCGCGGCGAGCTCGCGCCCGAGCTGCGCGACGCCCATTTCATGCCACGGCACACTCATTCGACGACCTTCGGCACCAGGTACAAGCCGTCCTCGACCAGCGGTGCGCTGGCCTGGTTGAGCGCGCGCTGATCGGTCTCGGTGACGACGTCGTCGCGCAAGCGCAGGCTCACGGCCTGAACCGCGGATAGCGGCGTGTACAGCGGCTCCACGCCGCTGGTGTCGACGGCGCTCATGCGCTCGACGATGCTGAAGAAGCCGTTCAGCTGGCTCAGCATCGCGCCGCGTTCGTCGTTCGACAATTCGAGCCGCGCCAGCAGCGCGATACGGTCAACGTCCTCGGGGGTCAGCAACATGGGAAAGCTAGTGAAATATGACCCGCCGCAGCCGCCGCACGCTGGCCGCTATGCTCGGATACCAAGGTCGGGAACCAGGGTCGGTGAGGTATTATCCCCGGTTATCCCCATGTGCCCTGGGGCGGTATTCGACTGCGCTGCAGCGCGAGGCCGGACCAGGAAAATCCCTGTCCGTCCGGAGGCCCACGGCCACAGCAACAGAACGCGCTGCGACGTCGCCGCCGATGCCGCTTTCGCCGGCGGATGCGCGCACCCGCGCTGACGGCGCCACAGCCTTTCGACCCACTCGACCATGTTCGCATCTCTGCGTCGCTACTTCTCCACCGACCTTGCCATCGACCTGGGCACCGCCAACACGCTGATCTACGTGCGTGCCAAGGGCATCGTGCTCAACGAGCCGTCGGTGGTCGCCATCCGCCACGAAGGCGGGCCGCATGGCAAGAAGACCATTCAGGCTGTCGGCAGCGAAGCCAAGGCGATGCTGGGCAAGGTGCCGGGCAACATCGAGGCCATCCGGCCGATGAAGGACGGCGTTATCGCCGACTTCACCGTCACCGAGCAGATGCTCAAGCAGTTCATCAAGATGGTGCATCCGCGCTCGATGATGCGTCCGAGCCCGCGCATCATCATCTGCGTGCCCTGCGGCTCGACGCAGGTCGAGCGCCGCGCCATCCGCGAATCGGCGCTCGGCGCCGGCGCCTCCGACGTGTATCTGATCGAAGAGCCGATGGCCGCGGCCATCGGCGCCGGGCTGCCGGTGAGCGAAGCCTCGGGCTCGATGGTCGTCGACATCGGCGGCGGCACCACCGAGGTCGGCGTGATCAGCCTCGGCGGCATGGTCTACAAGGGCAGCATCCGCGTCGGCGGCGACAAGTTCGACGAGTCGATCATCAACTACATCCGCCGCAACTACGGCATGCTGATCGGCGAGCCGACGGCCGAGCTGATCAAGAAGGAAATCGGCTCGGCCTTCCCCGGCTCCGAGGTGCGCGAGATCGAGGTCAAGGGTCGCAACCTGTCCGAAGGCGTGCCGCGCAGCTTCACCATCAGCAGCAACGAGATCCTCGAGGCGCTGACCGACCCGCTGAACCAGATGGTCAGTGCAGTGAAGAACGCGCTGGAACAGACGCCGCCGGAACTGGGCGCCGATATCGCCGAGCGCGGCATGATGCTCACCGGCGGCGGCGCGCTGCTGCGCGACCTGGACCGGCTGCTGGCCGAAGAAACCGGCCTGCCGGTGCTGGTCGCCGAAGACCCGCTGACCTGCGTGGTGCGCGGTTGCGGCATGGCGCTGGAGCGCATGGACCGCCTGGGCGGCATCTTCACCTCCGAGTGAGTTCCCCCAGGAAATGACTTCGTCGTTCCCGCCTCCAGGGATCAAGCAAAGTGGCAAAGCCACGTTTGCTTGAGAGGGGCTGACCCCCTGTCGTCGCCCCACGCGCGGCCGCCATGTCGCTAGGCACCTTCGACCGCACGCCCCCTCCGTTTTTCCGCCAGGGTCCGTCGGCCCTGACGAAGCTGGCCTTCTTCTCGGCGCTGGCGCTGTTCCTGATGGTCGCGGACACGCGCTTCGAATTCGCCAGGCCGCTGCGCGCCGCCGTCGCCACCGCCTTGCTGCCGGTGCAGCGCGTGCTCAGCGTGCCGGTGCAGATGTGGCAGGGCGCGAGCGACTACCTGCACGGCCTGAGCAGCGCGCTGCTCAGCGAGAAGCAAGCGCAGGCCCGGCTGGCCCTGCAGGCCGAGAAGGTTGCGCGCGCCGATCGCCTGGAACACGAGAACGAGCGGCTGCGCGCCTTGCTCGAACTGCGGCCGTCGCTGCAGGTGCGCAGCCTGGCCGCCGAGGTGCTGTACGAGGCCTCGGACCCGTTCTCGCGCAAGCTCTTCCTCGACCGCGGTGCCACCCACGGCGTGGTGCTGGGCGCGCCGGTGATCGGGCCGGACGGGGTGCTCGGCCAGGTGACGCGGGTCTTCCCGCTGAGCTCGCAGGTCACGTTGCTGATCGACAAGGATGCGGCCATTCCGGTGCTCAATGTGCGCACCCAGGCGCGCAGCGCGGCCTTCGGCGGTGCCGGCGGCGATGCGATGGAACTGCGCTACATGGCGGCCAATGCCGACGTGCAGATCGGCGACGAGCTCAGCACCAGCGGGGTCGACGGCGTCTATCCGCCGGGCCTGCCGGTGGCGCGCGTGATGGCCGTCGAGCGCCGCGCCGAATCCGGCTTTGCGCGCATCCTGCTGGCGCCCAACGCCTCGGCCGACGGCGTGCGCCACGTGCTGGTGCTCGAGCCGTTGGCGCTGCAGCAGCCGCCGCGCGAGGCGCCGGCGCCCGAGCCCACCCCGCCGGAAAAGCCCGAAAAGGCCGATCGCCCCGGCCGAGGCCCGCGTCGATGAACCGCCCCGTGTTGTTGCCCGGGGGTGCCGCATGATCATGCCGCGCGGCTCGAACCAGCTGCTGCTGCCGGTCAACCCCTTCTTCATCGCGCTGACCTTGCTGCTGGCGCTGGGCATCAACCTGCTGCCGCTGGGCCGCCACCCGGCGCAGCCGGACATGCTGGCGCTGGTGCTGGTGTTCTGGAACGTGCATCAACCGCGCCGTGTCGGCGTCGGCGTGGCCTTCGTCTTCGGTTTGCTGATGGACGTGCACGAGGGCGCGCTGCTCGGCCAGCATGCGCTGGCCTACACGCTGCTGAGCTTCGGTGCGATCAGCGCGCACCGCCGGCTGCTGTGGTTCAGCCTGGCCGAGCAGGCGGTGCAGGTGCTGCCGCTGTTCCTGGCCGCGCACCTGGTGTCGCTGATCGTGCGCATGCTCGCCGGTGGCATGTTCCCGGGCTGGGAATTGCTGTTCGCACCGCTGCTCGAAGCCCTGCTCTGGCCAGTTATTACCGCGCTGCTGCTCGCACCGCAGCGCCGGCCACCCGATCCCGATCAAAATCGACCGTTGTGAAGACCGTGCGGGTTCCATCCAAGCGGCCACCGTGGAACCGGCTTTGCCGGGCCAC
>CAYUPF010000090.1:0-16199 GCA_964446545.1 uncultured Rubrivivax sp. | reverse complement strand
GCGAGGCGCCGCCGCCAGGGCGCCAGCACCGGAGCCGGCGCTGGATGTCCATCATTGACATATGTTGATAACATGGGCACGACCCCGTGCAAGGAGATCGCCTGTGGGCATGAACGTAAATCTCACACCGCAACTCGAAGAACTGGTCCGCTCCAAGGTGGCATCGGGCCTGTACACGTCCGCCAGTGAAGTCGTGCGCGAGGCGTTGCGCTTGATGGACGAGCAGGATCGGTTGCGCGCTGCCAAGCTCGAACAGCTTCGCGATGACATCCGCCAGGGCTTGAATAGCGGACCAAGCAAAGCGTGGACCGCCGAAGACGCCAAGCGCGAAGGCCGCGCTAGGCGCGCCCGCAAGGCGGCATAGCCAGCGATGGCGCGCGTCACCCGCCGGCCGCTGGCCGCGGCCGACATCCTCGACATCTGGGACCACATCGCCGAGGACAGCATCGAGCAGGCCGATCGGTGGGTCGACAAGCTGGATGACAAGTTCAAGCTCATCGCGACGCAGCCCTTGATGGGGCGCGCCAGGGTCGAGCTTGCGGCAAACGTGCGCAGCTTTCCGTTCGGGCGCTACGTCATCTTCTACGAACCGATCGACGACGGGATCGACGTGGTCCGGGTGCTGCACAGCGCCCGCGACATCGATGCGGTATTCGGCGAGGATCAGTAGGCCCCGTCATCGCTCGTTGAAGGTCTGCTCATCGGAACCGCCGGCGGGCCTGCTTGTCGAGTTGGTGCCGGCGACGTGTCCAGATTGGCGACGCTGAATTTCGGTTCTCGGCCTCAGCTGACGCTGGCCACCGGCAGCTTCCTGGCACTTCACCTGGCCAAGTTCGCACTGCCATTGACCAGGAGGTAGTCACCCGAAGGTATGGCTCGACAGCCGCTATGTGCTGACATCGACGGCTGCAGCCTGCGCGCCTCGGTGCGAGTCGAAGCGCACGACCGCAAGCGGCTGGAGCAGGTGTGCCGCTACATCACCCGCCCGGCGCGGTCCCACGAACGGATGCAGATCAACGCCGCCGGCCAGGTGGAGCTGAAGCTCAAGACGCCGTGGCGCGACGGCATCACGCACCTGGTGATGATGGAGTTCATGCAGCGGCTGGCGGCGCCGGTGCCGCGGCCGAGGCTGCACCTGATCCCGTCCCATGGCGTGCTGGTGCCGAACGCCAAGCTGCGAGCGCAGGTGGTGCCGCAAGGGCCGGAGCACGAGGAACGGGCCGCCGTGGCCGCCGCCGCCGAGTGCGAGGTCGAGCAGAACCGCGTCGAGGGTTACGCCGTTTTCGCGACGATCAGCATCCCGTTGGGCGGCGCAGGCAAGTGAGGCCGAGACACGGGGCCACGCGCCTCAGAGAGATGCACTATCAACGTCTTTGGAGCGGTCCTGCTGGCGCGTCGCGCGCGTCTTGGTCTTGTTGCGGTCGCGCGGCAAACGCTGTCCGAACTGCATGGCGGTGCAGCGAGGCGAGATTGGGGTCAAGGTCGCGCAGGTCGCTGCAAGGACGCAGAGCCGCCTGGGTCAGCAGGTTCTGGCTCAGTCTCGGCGAATCGCGCAGTACGCTCGGCAATGGCTTCCGACCGATACACCGGCTCGCGACCTCCGTGCTGCTTGGCACTGCGGGCGAGCGGCTTCAACTTCAATCGATGCAGCACTGCCGCGGGTTATCCCCGTGCTGCAGACACCTCTGCTGGGTTGCTGCCCACCCGACATGCAATATACGATGTATCAGGCTGGCATCGGGCCACCAGTAGCCGCACGCGACAGCGGTGCATCCCACGTCGCATCACCAAGAGGAGACGACATGCTGAAGTCATGGTGGGCCGGTGTTGCGCTGGCGTTGGCCTTTTGTTCGGCGATCGCGCAGGACAAGGAAATCAAGATCGGCGTCATTTTCGACCTGACCGGCCCGCTGGCGGCCGGCGGTTCGGTGGCCGCCAACCTGGGCACCAGGTACGCCATCGACATCGTCAACGAAAAGGGTGGCGTCGCGGGCTACAAGATCAAGCCCATCTATGCCGACGCGCAGAGCAAGGTCGATGTGTCGATCAACGAATCGGAGCGATTGCTCAACCAGGAGAAGGTCGACCTGCTGATGGGCCTGTTCTCCAGCGCGCAGTGCGTGCCGATGGCGCAGAAGGTAGACGCGGCCAAGCGCTTCCTGTGGCTGAACGTGTGTGTCGCCTCGGCGGTGATGAAGGACAAGAATTTTTCCTACGTATTCCGCCCGCAGGTGCATTCCGACCAGTTCGGTGAGGCGTCGTGCACCTTCCTGAAGGAGCAATCGAAGGCGCGGCTGGGCAAGGAGCCCAAGGACCTGAAGGTGGCGATCATCTACGAAGACGGCCCCTACGGCGCCGGTGTCGCCGCGGGCAACGAATCGGCGTGCAAGGAATACGGCATGCAGATCGTGCTCAAGGAAGGCTATGCCGCCACCGCTCCCGACCTGTCGCCGCTGGTCACCAAGCTGCGGCGCGCGCGGCCGGACATCATCCTGCACACCGGCTACAACCCCGACATCACGTTGTTCCTGCGCCAGGCGAAGGAGCAGAACCTGAAGTGGTCGGCGCTGATCGGCCATGGCGCGGGCTACGGCCAGTTCGACAAGCTGTTCGCCACCTTCGGCAACGATGCCAACTACATCTACAACGTCGATCCGGTGGCCGCGCAACTGCTCGATCCGAAGACCTTGGCGCCGGGGCTGGGCGATCTGACGCAGGAGATGGTCAAGCGCTACAAGGCCGAGACCAAGGCCGACCAGGTGCCGACGCATGTCTCGATGGGCTTCAACCAGACCTGGATCTTCCTCAACGACGTGCTGCCGCGCGCCATCAAGAAGTACGGCGGTTTCGACGCCGAAGCGCTGCGCAAGGCGTCGCTGGAAACCGACATCCCGCCCGGCGGCACGATCCAGGGCTACGGCGTCAAGTTCTACCCACCGGGCTCGAAGATAGCCGGGCAGAACGAACGCTCGTCGCCGGCGGTGATGCAGTACATCGGCAACGACACCGCGGTGGTCTGGCCGACGGCGATCAAGACCAAGGACCCGATGCTGCCGCTGCCCAAGGGCCACGCCTACGCGCCCTGAGCCTAGGTGCGCTGCGCGGTGGACAGCGCGCTGCTGTCGGTTCGTGGCCTGAGCAAGCGCTTCGGCGGCTTCACCGCCGTCCAGAAGGTGTCGTTCTCGCTCGACGCCGGCGAGATCCTCGGCCTGATCGGTCCCAACGGGTCGGGCAAGAGCACGACCTTCAACCTGATCGCCGGCGCGCTGGCGCCCAGCGAGGGTTCGATCCGCCTGCACGGCAACGAAATCGGCGGCCGCATGCCCAACGAAGTGTGCCGCGCCGGCGTGGCTCGCACCTTCCAGATCCCGCGGCCGTTTCGCAAGCTGTCGATCCTCGAGAATGCCAGCCTGGCCGCGTTCTACGGCGCCAAGCATCGCCTGAGCCCAGCCGAAGCGCAGCGCCAGGCTGGTGACGCGCTGGAACTGGTGGGCCTGCCCACGTCGGGCACGGCGCTGGTCGATGGTCTGGGCGCCGCCGGGCTGAAGAAACTGGAGATGGCGCGTGCGCTGGCGACGCAGCCGCAGCTTCTGCTGGCCGACGAAAGCCTGGGTGGCCTGGACGAGCAGGAAATGGAACAGGCGGCCGACATGCTGTCGCGCATCCGGCGCGAGCGTGGCATCACCATCATCTGGGTCGAGCACATCATGGGCGTGCTGATGCGCGTGGTCGACCGCTGCATCGTGCTCGACCACGGCGAAGTCATCGCGCAGGGCAGCCCGTCCGAAGTTGCCAACCACCCGCAGGTCATCGAGGTCTATCTCGGCACCGACGCGACGCAGGTGCAGCAGCAGGTGCAGGATCTGGGGCAGCAGCAGGGGCCGGCGGCATGAACACGGCCGTGGCGCCACAGCCAGCATCGGCGGTCGGGAGCGCCGCCAGGATGCTTGAGTTGCGCAATGTCAGCGCCGGCTACGGCAGCTTTCAGGCCTTGTTCGATGTGAACCTGGAAGTGCGCGCCGGCGAAGCCGTGGCCGTGATCGGCCCCAACGGCGCCGGCAAGACCACGCTGCTGCGCGTGATCTCGCGGCTGATCGGCAACGCACGAGGCGAACTGCTGATGGACGGCCAGCGCTACGACGCGCTGCCGGCCTGGGACGTCATCGGCCTGGGCATCGCGCAGGTGCCCGAAGGGCGCCGACTGTTTCCGCAACTCAGCGTCGAGGACAACCTGCGCATCGGCGCCTACCTGCCGGCGGCGCGCAGCCAATTGGCGTCACGGCTGGAGTTCGTCTATTCGCTGTTTCCGCGCATGCGGGAGCGGCGCTCGCAACTGGCCGGCACCTTGTCCGGCGGCGAGCAGCAGATGTGCGCCATCGGCCGCGCGCTGATGAGTGGCCCGCGCCTGCTGCTGCTGGACGAACCCTCCGCCGGGCTGGCGCCGGTGATCGTGCAATCGATCTTCGCCCTGATCCAGAAGATCCGCGCCCAGGGCTACACGGTGCTGATCGTCGAACAGAACGTCAAGCAGGTGCTCGGCGTCGTCGACCGCGCCTACCTGATGGAGACCGGCAAGATGCGCGCCAGCGGCAGCGCCGCCGAGATGCTGGCCAACAACGACGTGCGCAAGGCCTACCTGGGAGTCTGAGACAACCATGCAATCGTTCTTCGCCACCTTCGACATCTTCCTGCTCGAGGCGATCGTCAACGGCCTCCTGCTCGGCGGCCTGTTCGCGCTGCTGTCGCTGGGCCTGAACCTGATCTTCGGCGTCATCGACGTGGTCTGGATCTGCTACGCCGAGCTGATCATGGTGGGCATGTACGCGATCTGGTGGATGCATGTGCCGCAGGGGCTGCCGCTGTGGATCGCATTGCCGGCGGCGCTGCCGCTGATCGGCCTGCTCGGCACGGCGCTGCACTATTTCATCATCCGCCCGGTGCTCGGTGCGGAGCCGATCAACCAGCTGCTCGTCACCGGCGGCGTGCTGTTCTTTCTGCAGGCGCTGGCGACGGTGACCTTCGGCGTCGAGTTCCGCAGCCTGGGCGTACAGATGCCGGGCCTCAGCATCGCCGACATGCACCTGTCGAGTTCGCGCCTGCTGTCCTTCGGCGTGGCGATCGCGGCCATCGGCGTGACCTGGTGGTTCCTGAGCAAGACCTTCACCGGCGTGGCCATCCGCGCGATCAGCCAGGACCGCGCAATCATGCCGCTGATGGGCGTCAACCCGAACCGCGTGTACCTGGTCACGTCGGCGATCGGCGGTGTTCTCGCCGGCCTCGCGGCGTGCCTGCTGGTGCTGCAGTACGACATCCACCCGGCCATCGGCCTGAGCTTCGGCCCGCTGACCTTCCTGATCTGCGTGATGGGCGGGCTGGGCAACCTGGTCGGCGGCTTCGTGGCCTCGTTCATCTTCGCCCAGTTCATCTCGGTCGGCGGTTTCCTGTTTCACCTCGAGTGGGGCTACGTACTCGCCTTCGTGTTCTTCATCGCGATGATGTTCTGGCGGCCGCAGGGGCTGCTGTCGCGTAGGGTGGGGTGACGGGCGCATGAACACTTCACCCCCAGCCGAGCTGCCGGTGCCACTGCACGCCGCACCGAGCAAGACGCTGCGCGGCGCGTGGCTTGCCGTGCTGGCGCTGTTCCTGGTGCTGCCCTGGCTGGGGCTGGGCGACTACCCGCTGCACCTGGTGATCGTCGCGCTGATCTGGTCGTACATCTACACCAGCTGGGCGATCATGGGCAGGCTCGGCATGGTCAGCCTGGGGCACGGTGCGTTCATGGGCATCGGCGCGTACAGCGTGGTGCTGCTGTGGAACAGCTATGGCATCTCGCCGTGGATCGGCGTGGTGGTCGGTGTGGTGCTGACGCTGATCGTCGCGCTGCTGATCGGCTACCCGTGCTTTCGCTTCCGCATCATCGGCCACTACTTCGCGATCGTCACGCTGGCCTTGTCCGAGGTGGTGCGGCTGGTCATCGTCGCGCTGCGCGACCAGACCGGTGGGTCGCTGGGCATCACGCCGAAGACCGCGCTGTCCGATGGCGCCAGCTATGACCTGGCGGCGCTGCAGTTCGCCGACAAGACGGTGTGGTTCTACATCGCGCTGGGCATGTGGCTGCTGGCGCTGGTGATCTGGAAGATGGCCGACCAACACCCGTCGCGCAAGGCCCTGCAGGCGATCAGCGAGGACGAGGACGCGGCCGCGTCGATCGGCATCCCGGTGTCGCGCACCAAGCTGGGCGTGACGCTGCTGTCGGCGGGCATGACGGCGGTGGGTGGTGCGCTGTATGCACAGTACCAGCTGTACGTGAACCCGGACACGGTGTCGGGTATCGCGATCTCTCTGCAGATGGTCTTCGGTGCCATCGCCGGCGGCATGTTCGTGCGGCTGGGGCCTACGGTCGGCGCGATGTTCCTGTTGACCCTGTCGGAGACCTTGCGCGTATTGATCGGCAACGAGTACCACGGCGTGGACATGACGGTCTACGGCGCGCTGCTGATCCTGTTCATCATCTTCATGCCCAAGGGCATTCTGGGCACCTTGCTGCAGCGCAGGGGTTGAACACCATGGCCGAGATCGTCGAGTTCCGCGATGGCGACTACCGCTTCATCCGCGGGGTGTTCCCCTACTCGGCCGGCGTCGCCGCCTTGCCCGGCATGACCATTGAGCGTGTGCGCTTTCGCCACACACTGCCGATGGCCGAGGGCTTCGCGGCCATCGCCGAACATCTGCGCCGCTCCAGCCGGCCGCCGACCGCGTTGTGCGCTTGCGAGCTGCGTTCGCCGGCGCAGTTCAGCGACGAGGGCTTCGCGGCCTTCAACAAGTCGTACGTGGCCACGTTGACGCAATGGCAGCTGTTTCGCGGCGGCGTCAACCCGGTGGCACGCAGCAACCTGGTGCCGGCGTCGAACCCGCCGGGCGAACCGGGTTTTCATGCCTTCTGCTACACGGTACCGGCGCCGGATGCGGCACCCAGCTTCGTCATCGCCGGCAGCGGCGAGGTGCCGGAAGGCCAGTCGAACTACCGCGACCACATCGTCGCCAAGGGCGATGTCTCGGCCGCCGGCATGCTACGCAAGGTGCGCTGGGTACTGGCCGAGCAGGAGCGACGGCTCGCGGCGCTGGGTTTCGGCTGGCGCGACGTCACCGCCACCCAGGTCTACACCGTGCATGACATTCACCCCTTCCTGGCCAGCGAACTCGTGGCGCGCGGTGCGGATGGCGGTGGCATCAGCTGGCATTTCGTGCGCCCGCCGATCGTCGATCTAGACTACGAGATGGACTGCCGCGGGGTCGCTTTCGAACGCATTGTCTGATGCGGCCGTTGCTCCCTGTCCCGCCTGGGTGGGAGAGGGAGCAAGACCTGATCGGTTGAACGCGAAATCAACCGGGCTGCGGATTGCTCGCCAGGTCGTAGAGGATCGCGGCACTGGTCAGCCCGCCATCGACCACCAGGTCGTGGCCGGTGACGAAGCGCGCCTCGTCGCTGGCCAGGAAGGCGATCACGTCGGCCACCTCCTCGGGCTGGCCGTAACGCGCCATCGGCGTCGCGCGCACGATGGCGTCGCGCACCACCTGGTTGTGCAGCACGGCGGTCTGTGGCGTTTCGATCGGCCCCGGCGAGACCGAATTGACGCAGATACCATACGGCGCCAGGTCGATGGCGCAGGACTTGGCCAGCGCCAGCACGCCGCCCTTCGACGACGTGTAGGCGACGCGACCTGACCACACCTGCTGGCCCGAGATCGACGCCAGCATGACGATGCGCCCTGCCCTGCGCGTGACCATGTGGCGCGCCACCGCCTGGGTGCACAGGTAGCTGCCGGTGAGGTTGATCGCGATCACCCGGTGCCACGCGTCCAGCGGGTTGTCCAGCACCGAGCCCTGGCAACTGACGCCGGCGCTGTTGACCAGGATGTCGATGCGGCCGAAATCGGCCACCGCGGCATCGACGGCCTCCTGGACCGCGGCGGGCTCGCGAACGTCGAGCACGTAGCTGCGCACGCGATCGGCCGGCTGGTCGAATTGCGCGCGCACGCGTTCCAAGGCGGCCGTGTCGATGTCGGCCAGCGCCAGGCACGCGCTATCGGCGAGCAGGCGGGTCGCCGCGGCGCGGCCCAGCCCGCTGGCCGCCCCGGTGATCAGGGCGACCTTGTCGACGAGTCGGCCGCCGGGGGTTTGATGCATCGGTGTCTGTCTCCCGCAGTTCGTTCAGGCAGCTTCAAAAACAACGGCCACTCCGTTGGCGCGATCGGCAGCCACCGTGACCGCGTTCGCCGTGCGCGTGCCGCCGGCTGCCGCGCAACGCGCCGCGGCGTCGAGATCCGAAACCCGCAGCACCAGTGCCGCCACACCCTCGGCGGGCAACTGGCCCCGATCGAGCGCCGGATGGCGCGCGCCGAAGGCTTCGGAAGTCAGGAAGCACAACTCGCCACGCCCCGGCGCCGTGCGTACGCACAAACCATCGGCGATGGTTTCGACAGAGGCCACGATCAGGTTGGCCAGCTGCGCCGCAGCGACGGCGGGATCGGGCGAAATCATCTCCAGGCGCACGATGCCGGTCGCCGTGTTGGCATGCGATTGCAGTTCGGGGACCCAAACCGTGTCGCGCGTGCGGTGCTGGCAGGCGAACAGGCGCAGATCGGCCGGCCGCTGCTGCGTCGGCCAATTGAAGACGCTGAATGTCGCCTCGCCGCTGCGGCCGTCGGGCAGATCGACCGGGCGGCTGAACTCCACCGGCCCCAGCGCGTCGATGCCGCGCGCGCGCAGCGCCGCCACGCCCTCGGCCGCGTCACCGGTGGTGAACGCGGCACGCTCGATGCCTTCGCCGCGACGCTGCAGGAACTCGCGGGTCGGCGCGTTCAGCGGCGTATCGCTCAGCAGACCGAGCAGTTCGATGTAGTCGCTGCCGAACATGATCGTGTAGTTGCCGGTGCCCAGGTGCGCGCTGTGCGTGCCGCGCGGCGACAGCGTGAAGCCCAGCGCGCGCCAAGCCGTCGCGGCGGCATCGAGCTCGCGCACCGCGACGACCACGTGGTCCAGACCTTCCAGACTGGCGAGCATGTGCTTCCTCCTGTTCTCTAGATTTCCCGGCGATCCATGCGACGGTAGCGCAGCAGCATCAGCGGCGCCAGCCTGCGCGCCACGCCGTGCATCGGCAGCGGTGCTGGCTCGGTGATGGGCAAGGCCAGTTCGGACGGCGACGTGCCGCACACGGCCTTGGCGAACTCCTCCCCCAGCGCGACCGACAGGCCCACCGCGCGGCCGTTGCAGCCGACCCAGCCCCAGGCTTCGGGACCGAGACGATGAAAGCGCGGCATGAAATCGTCGGTCATGCCGACATAGCCGTTCCACACCGGGCCGATGCGCAGTTCACCCAGTTGCGGCCACAGCCGGCACAGCCGTGATGCGATGGCGCTGCGCATCCGGTCAGCGCGGTTGAAGGGCAGCACGATGGCGCCGCCGGTGATCAATCGATGGCGGGCGTCGTAGCGCGCGAAGTACAACTCGCCATGGGTGTCGGACAGCGCCTGGCGGCCCGGTATCACCGACTTTCGCATCTCGTCGGCGATCGGTTGTGTGGCCATCTGCCACGACAGCACCGGCACGACCTCGTGCGCGAGCTGCGGTGCCAGCGCGCTCGAAAATTCGCCGGTATAGGCGTTGGTCGCCAGCACCAGCGCGTGGGCGCGCACCGTGCCGCCGGGCGTACGCACATGCCAGCGACCGTCGTGGCGGGCATAGTCCAGCGCCGGCGTGTGCGAATGGATGACCGCGCCGGCGTCGATGGCCGCACGCGCCATCCCGCGCGCCAGCGCCAGCGGGTTGACGTGGCCGCCGCTGCGGTTGCAAAAGCCGCCGAACCACGCATCCGAGCCGGTCAGCGAGCGCATCTGCGCGGCGTCGAGCAGGTCGACCGGCGCACCGCGCTGCGACCATTGCCTGACGCGGCGTTCAGCGATAGCGATGCGGCCAGGCGAATGCACCGGCTGCAGCCAGCCCGTCTGCTCGGCCTCGGCATCGATGCCGAGGCCACGCACGGTATCGAACAGCGTTTGCGCACAGTCGCGCAGCAGCATCACGAAGCGCTCGCCGGCCTCGCCGTGGCGCGCCTCGATGTCTTCGGGGTCGGGCCGCGACAGCGTCGGGATGACCTGGCCGTTGTTGCGCCCCGATGCGCCCCAGCCCGGCACGGCGGCCTCGAGCACCACCACCTGCACGCCGCCCTTGCGCAGCTTCAGCGCCGAAGACAGGCCCGTGAACCCGGCGCCGATGACCACCACGTCGCTGTCGATGTCGCCGCGCAGCGGCACGCATTCGGGGCCGGCGGGCGTGACCGCCGTCCATAGGGAATCGGTTTCGACAACCTGTTTGGTGGGGCGGACCATTCGACGTCGCGGAGCCGGGCATTGGGTGAACGATGTCGCTGAGGCTACAGGGAAAGCCGAGGCGATTGGTTCAACGCCGCCGCAGTGTGGCCGAATATGTGTCATTGCCAAAGTTCGGCAACTCCGTGCACTGCGCGGACATAGCCGGGGCCAACGACTGCTGACTGGCGTCGAACCTGCGAGTGCGCGTGAGCCCTGTCGATCTGATTCCGCGAACGGCGGCTGTGGGGCGGGCAATCTATCGTGGCGTCCGGGAGCAGTGGGTCGGCCTGAGTCAACCGTGCGGCCGAATCGCCGCCGGTTCGCTGACGTTCAAGTTGAGCGGCCAGACACCTGCCGGCTGCGACAGACAGAGCTTGCACTTGTCACCATCGTCGCCAACACTTGCATGCCGGCCGAGATGGTGGGACCCTTGCGCATGGCCGCTGTGGCGGCAACGCCGCCGGAGGTGAGTGATGTCTGAAATGGACAAGGATGAGGTCGTTGCGGTATTGAACCGTTTGCTGGAGGCCGAATTGGCAGGGGTCGTCCGCTACACCCACTACTCGTTCCTGGTGTTCGGCTTTGGCCGCATTCCCATCGTCTCGTGGCTGCGCGAGCAGGCCAACGAGTCGCTGCTGCATGCCCAGCAGGTCGGCGAATGGATCACCACGCTCGGCGCCTACCCGTCGCTGGCCATCGGCTCGCTGCTCGATTCGCACCAGCATGACATCGCCGCCATCCTCAACGAATCCCTGGATACCGAGGCGCGGGCGCTCGCGCTCTACCGCGAACTGCTGGAGGCGGTCGATGGCCGCTCGGTTGCCCTTGAGGAGTTCGCACGGCAGATGATCCAGCTTGAGGAGTTGCATGCCGCCGAGGTCGACAAGATGCTGCGAAAGCCGGGCGACGTCGCGACCTACGGGCGGGCCGAGGCACCGGGCATGAAGTCTCGCTGACGCGCGATAGTGTTCAGCTTGGCCCTGGGCTGAGCCGGTGAATCGTTTTCGTCGTCGCCCTGCCGAAGGACCACGACGGTGAGGTGTTAGAACTACGCTGCGCGAGCAGCTCACCACAGGAGAGAATCATGCTGAAGGGGCACACCGCGCTGGTCACCGGGTCGACGCAGGGCATCGGTCTGGCGATCGCACGATCGTTCGCGCGCGCCGGCGCCGACGTCGTGCTGCACGGCATCGAGCCGCCGGAGCGTGGCCGCGTCGTCGCCGCCGAGCTCGCCGAAGCGTCGAAGGTGCGCGTGGCCTACGTGCAGGCCAACCTGGCCGAGGCCGGGCCGTCGGCGGCGCTGGTCGGCGAGGCGACGAAGGCGCTCGCCGAGCCAGACATCCTGATCAACAACGCCGGCATCCAGCACACCGCGTCGATCGAGGACTTTCCCGACGAGAAGTGGGACGCGGTCATCGCGATCAACCTGTCTTCGGCGTTCCACACGATGAAGGCCGCGGTGCCGCTGATGCGCAGGCGCGGCTGGGGACGCATCGTCAACATCGCCTCGGTGCACGGCCTGGTCGCGTCGGTGCAGAAGGCCGCGTACCTCGCCGCCAAGCACGGGCTGGTCGGCATGTCCAAGGGCGTCGCACTCGAGACCGCGCCCGACGGCATCACGGTCAACTGCATCTGCCCGGGGTGGACCGACACGCCGCTGATCCAGCCGCAGATCGACGCCCGCGCCGCGGCCTTCGGCGGCGACCGCGCCGCCGGGGTGCGCGACCTGCTGCGCGAGAAGCAGCCGAACCTCACGCTGCTGCCGCCGCAGCACATCGGCGACGTGGCGGTGTTCCTGTGCAGCGCGGCGGCCTCGGGCATCACCGGGGTCGCGCTGCCGGTCGACGGCGGCTGGACGGCGCAGTAAACCGCGGGCAGCCGCAGCCGGTATCGCGGCGGCTGAGAGATCGTGGTCGTCCACGACGCCACGGTCGAGTGCGCCACCGACGAAAGCGGCGTCGTCGACGTGGACGCAGATTCGGCTGCCGCGTGCGGCCGGGGTCAAGCTTCGGCATAAGCTTCGCCCGCACGCGGCCCGGGCGGGCGGCGCCCGACGACCCGAGGAGCCCCATTGATGAGCGACCACCAGACCACCGCAGAGCTGCTGTCGGCGCTGCGCAACTTCGAACACGGCAAGATCGTCAAGGCGCACGAGGCGGTGCAGCTGGTGCGCGACGGCGATACGCTCGGCACCAGCGGCTTCGTCGGCATCGGCTTCGCCGAGAACCTGGCGGTGGCGCTCGAGGCGCGCTTCGTCGCCAGCGCCAAGGACGACCCCGGCGGCATCGGCCGGCCGCGCGACCTGACGCTGGTCTACGCCGCCGGCCAGGGCGACGGCAAGGACCGCGGGCTCAACCACTTCGGACACCCGGGCATGCTCAAGCGCATCGTCGGCGGCCACTGGGGCCTGGTGCCGAAGCTGCAGGCGCTGGCGGTGGCCGACCAGGTCGAGGCCTACAACCTGCCGCAGGGCGTGATCACCCACCTGCTGCGCGACATCGCCGCCGGCAAGCCCGGACACCTGTCGCGCGTCGGCCTGGGCACCTTCGTCGACCCGCGTCACGGCGGCGGCAAGATCAACGCCCGGACCACCGAGAATCTGGTCGAGCTGATGACCGTCGGCGGTGAGGAGCTGCTGTTCTACAAGGCCTTCCCGATCGACGTCGCTTTCGTCCGCGGCACCAGCGCCGACCCCGACGGCAACATCACGATGGAGCGCGAGGCACTGACGCTCGAGGCGCTGGCGCTGGCGATGGCGGCGCGCAACTCCGGCGGCGTCGTCATCGTGCAGGTCGAGCGCATCGTCGAGCGCGGCTCGCTGCCGCCTCGACAGGTCAAGATCCCCGGCGTGCTGGTCGACTGCGTGGTCGTCGCCGAGAAGCCCGAGTACCACATGCAGACCTTCGTCGAGCCGTACAGCGCCGCATTCGCCGGCGAGATCCGCGTGCCGATGAACCTGCTGGCGCCGATGGCGATGAGCGATCGCAAGATCATCGCCCGCCGTGCGGCGCTCGAGATCAAGCCGAACGCGGTGGTCAACCTCGGCATCGGCATGCCCGAGGGCGTGGCCGAGGTCGCGGCCGAGGAACGCATCACCGACCTGATGACGCTGACCGCCGAGCCCGGAGTGATCGGCGGCGTTCCGGCGGGCGGCTTGAACTTCGGCGCGGCGACGAATGCGCAGGCGATCATCGACCAGCCGTACCAGTTCGACTTCTACGACGGCGGCGGCCTGGACATCGCGATCCTCGGCCTGGCGCAGGCCGACGCCGAGGGCAACCTGAACGTCTCGCGCTTCGGGCCGCGGCTGGCCGGCGCCGGTGGCTTCATCAACATCAGCCAGAACGCCAAGGCGGTGGTCTTCTGCGGCACCTTCACCGCCGGCGCGCTGCGCATCGCGGTGCGCGACGGGCAGCTGCAGATCCTGCAGGAGGGTCGGTCGCGCAAGTTCGTGCGTGAGGTCGAGCACCGCACCTTCAGCGGCCGCTACGCGTGGCAGCGGCGGCAGCCGGTGCTGTACGTCACCGAGCGTTGCGTGTTCCAGCTCGTCGAAGGCGGCCTCGAGCTGACCGAGGTCGCGCCGGGCATCGACATCGAACGCGACATCCTCGCGATGATGGACTTCGAGCCGCTGATCCCGGTGCCGCCGAAGCGAATGGACCCGCGCATCTTCGCCGACGGCCCGATGGGGCTGCGCGACGCGCTGCTCGAGATCCCGCTCGACCGGCGGCTGACCTACGACGCCGATCACAATGCCCTGTTCATCAACTTCGAGCGGCTCAAGGTACGCACGCCGCTGGACGTCGAGAACATCCGCCGCCACGTGGCGAACAAGCTCGACCGCATCGGCCGCAAGGTCTACGCGATCGTCAATTACGACAACTTCGAGATCGCGCCCGAGGTCGAGGACGAGTACGCGCAGATGGTCAAGGGGCTGGCCGACGCGTACTACTGGAACGTCACGCGCTACACCACTTCGGGCTTCCTGCGCCTGAAGCTCGGCCAGGCGCTCGCCCAGCGAGGCGTCGCGCCGCACGTCTACGAGTCGTCCGACGAGGCGCTGAAGTACCTGCGCGAGATCGAGGACGGCGCCGCGGCCGGGTGAGCGCCGGCAGCGTAGCCGGCGCCTATTCACGCCACGGCCTGCTCTGCGCCGGCTGTTACAGGGCGCTGTTGGCGCTGCTCTTCGTCAGCGGCGCGATGAACCTGGCCTGGGTCGCCGCGCGCTGCCGGTGGCCATCGGGAGGATCGCGCCGGGCGGCGAGTTGCTGGGCACAGGGCCGGTCGCAGCCCTCGTGTGGCGCTTTGTCGCGCTGGCCTTTGTCTCGTAGTCGTTCGGGCGCCAAATCTCGCGATTTGTAGGACGGCTGTGGGTCGCGGTTTGACGGCCGACTCGCCGAACTCGACGCCTGAAACTTGCCATTCAACTTCGTGATGCCAACCAGCGGTCGGCTGCTGGTGGCAGGCGCGGCTGGCCATGCGCGCGCCGTAGGCGACCACGGCGCCGTCACGAGAAGGTAGGCACCCATAGGTAGACGCGGCTCATCAATGACATCGCCGCGGGATTGTCCCCGCCAAGGGCCACGTCGATTGGTGCGGTCATCTTGGTCGGGAAGTAGCCGGGTGCGTTGACGTTGATGCCCAGCGTGCCCAGGTGCTTCGAACCTCGTCGAGTTCATCCTTCTTGCGTGCGGTGATCGTGACTCGCGCGCCGAGTTCGCCTGGGACTTCGGCCATCTGCAGGCCCAGGCCGCGCGATGCCCGTCCCCATGCTGCGGCGGCGCTCGGCCTCAAGGCCGGTGCCGATGGTGCCCGCACCGTCTTCTTCAAGGCAGGGGCTTCGTGCGGGTCACCATGGTCGTCTCCTCTGCTAAGTTGAGAACAAGAACGCCGACACGGCGAGGCGACTCGGGCACCGGCACACGAAAGGGGCGGCAACAGACAAGCCGGACTTACTGCCACCATGCCACGTCTCGACTCCACCGCTCATCGCCGGCATCTCCCCGCGTGACAGGCCGTCGAGTCAACCAGTTCGAAACGCCGCCTTTCCGGCAGCGGCGCGTAAGATCACGTGGCCCCCGCGCTTAGACGCGGGGCATTTTGGTCGGCAACTGCAACAGGACATCACATCATGGCAACACCCAATGCGACATCCAAGAAAAGCACCTTGAGGAGTGCCGCCTCAGACTTGTTCGAGGCCGCCAACAGTCTCGGCAAAGCCGCGGCCAGCAAGGCCGAGAAAGCCAAGGTCGAGGCTTCCGCCGCGCTGACGCGGGCCAAAAAGGATGTGGCCGCCAGCGCCAGCGAGGCCCGCAGGAAGATCACAGCCTCGGCCGACCGCGCGGAGCACCGCATTGAGAGGGCCGCAGCAAGCGCCAAGGAGGTAGCGCAGCGCGCAGTCGGCAAGGTGGAGATGAAAGCCCGGGATGCCAAGGATCGGGCCGAGCGCAAGTTGATCCATGCCGAGCAGGCGGCGGGCCAGCGCGTGAAGCAGGTCGGCGGCGCGGTCGCAAAGGAAATGAGTACGGTCAAGGCGGCAGTGAAGGAGAAGGCTGGCGCCGTTGCGAAGTCAATCAAGGGCGTGACGGTGCAGGCCAAGACCAAGGCCACCAAGGTGCGCACAGGCGCGGCCCGCGACGCCGCCTCGGCCAAGCGCGCAGCTGCAGCTGCCAAGTAGTTGCTGTGAAGCAGCCCCGGCTCTGCCGGGGTGGCTGTAGAGGTAGCAGGGCAGGCACCGTTGCGATTGATAGCGCCAGCGCGAAGCGCCCACTGGGTGCGTTGAGCCAGCCGCTTCGAGCGGCCTCAATCTCGAATGCCCCCGGCTCTGCC
>CAYUPF010000089.1:1170-16292 GCA_964446545.1 uncultured Rubrivivax sp. | reverse complement strand
ACCTCGCCGGATTCCATCACGTAGCCGCGGTCGGCCAGCTGCAGCGCGCGGCTGGCGTTCTGCTCGACCAGCAGGATGGTCGTGCCGCGCTGGTGGATGTCGGCGACGACCTCGAAGATCTTGTCGACCATGATCGGCGACAGGCCCATCGACGGTTCGTCCAGCAGCAGCACCTTGGGCCGCGCCATCAGCGCCCGGCCCATCGCCAGCATCTGCTGCTCGCCGCCGCTCATCGTGCCGGCCAGCTGCGTGCGGCGCTCCTTCAGCCGCGGGAAGATGGCGAAGACCTTGTCGATGTCGGCGTCGATCTCGTTGTCGTTGCGCACGTAGGCGCCCATCATCAGGTTTTCGGTGATGCTCATGCGCGTGAAGCAGCCGCGGCCCTCGGGCACCATCACCAGCCCCTGCTTGACCAGGTCCCAGGCGCCCTGGCCCTTGATCGCCTTGCCCATGAACTCGATCTCGCCGAAGGCCACCGGCTGCAGGCCGGTGATGGCCTTCAGCGTGGTGGTCTTGCCCGCGCCGTTGGCGCCGATCAGGCTGACCAGCTCGCCCTGGCGCACCTCGAAGTCGACGCCCTTGACGGCCTGGATGCCGCCATAAGCCACCTTCAGCGCGCTCACCTTCAACAGCACCGGTTGTGTCATCGCGTGGCTCTCAATGTGCCTTGTGGCCGGCGCCGAGGTAGGCCTCGATCACCTTCTCGTCGCGCTGCACGTCGTAGGGCGTGCCTTCGGCGATCTGCTTGCCGTAGTCGAGCACGGTGACGCGGTCGCACAGGCCCATCACCAGCTTGACGTCGTGTTCGATCAGCAGGATGGTGCGCCCGTCCTTGCGGATGCGGTCGATCAGCTCGCGCAGCACCCCCTTCTCGGTGGCGTTCATGCCGGCGGCCGGCTCGTCCAGCGCGATCAGCTTCGGCTCGGTGGCCAGCGCACGCGCGATCTCCAGGCGGCGCTGGTCGCCGTAGCTGAGCGTGCGCGACTTGTAATCGGCGAAACGGCCGATGCCGACATAGTCCAGCAGTTCCTGCGACCGCGAGGCGATGGCCGCTTCCTCGGCCTTGAACGAAGCCGTGCGGAAGAGCGCGCCGACCAGGCCGGAATGCGTGCGCACGTGCCGGCCGACCATCACGTTCTCCAGCGCCGTCATTTCGGGGAACAGCCGGATGTTCTGGAAGGTGCGGGCCACGCCCTGGCGCGCCACCTCGTGCACCGCGCTCGGCTTGTAGGGCTGGCCGCCCAGCTCGAAGCTGCCGGCGTCGGGGCTGTACAGCCCGGTGATGACGTTGAAGAAGGTGGTCTTGCCGGCGCCGTTGGGACCGATCAGCCCGTAGACCTCGCCGGCGCGGATCTTGATGCCCACGTCGGACAGCGCCTGCAGGCCGCCGAAGCGCTTGCTCACGCCCTGCACGTTCAGTACCAGATCGCTCATCGCGGCCTCCACTTCAGCGCGCAGCCGACGGCGAGGGCGCGGGCGCCGCCTTGCCGTGTTCGGGCGGCGGCCACAGGCCGCGCGGGCGCAGCAGCATGATGCTGATCATTGCCAGCGCGATCAGCAGCTGGCGCAGGATCGACGCGTCGAGCCGGCCGTCGGTCATCTGCTGCAGCGGCCCGGCCACGTAGCGCAGCACCTCGGGCAGCGCCGCCAGCAGCAGCGCACCGATGATCACGCCGGGCAGGTGGCCCATGCCGCCGAGCACCACCATCGCCACGATCATGATGCTTTCCATCAGGCTGAAGGACTCGGGCGAGACGAAGGTCTGGAAGGCCGCAAACATCGAGCCGGCGACGCCGCCGAAGGTGGCGCCCATGCCGAAGGCCAGCAGCTTCATGTTGCGCGTGTTGATGCCCATCGCCTTGGCGGCGATCTCGTCCTCGCGGATCGCCATCCAGGCGCGGCCGATGCGGCTGAGCTCGAGGCGGTGGCACATCACCACGCTGCCCACCACCAGCGCCAGGAACAGCCAGTAGTACAGCGTCACCGGCGGGACGGTGAAGTTGCCGATGACCAGCGGCTTGCCGAAGCTGAAGCCGAACATCGACATCGGGTCGATGCGGTCCAGCCCGCGCGGCCCGTTGGTGATGTTGACCGGGTGCTCGAGGTTGTTCATCAGCACGCGGATGATCTCGCCGAAGCCGAGCGTGACGATGGCCAGGTAGTCGCCGCGCAGCTTCAGCACCGGCGTGCCGAGCAGCACGCCGGCGATGGCCGCCAGCCCGGCGGCCAGCGGCACCACCAGCCAGATCGGCGTGTGCAGCCCCTTGGGGAACATCGCGGCGATCCACGGGAAGGTCTCGAACAGGTGCGGGCTGGCCAGCAGCGCATACATGTAGGCGCCGACGGCATAGAAGGCCACGTAGCCCAGGTCCAGCAGCCCGGCGTAGCCGACGATGATGTTCAGCCCCAGCGCCAGCAGCACGTACAGCAGCGCGGTGGCCATGATGCGCACCCAGCCCTGGCCGAACTGCTGGACGAACAGCGGCAGCGCGAGCAGCGCCACGGCGCAGGCCAGGAAGATCACGAGCTTGTTCTTCATCGGCGTGCCTCGTGCAGGTTCAGGCGCGGTCGGCGACGCGCTCGCCCAGCAGGCCCTGCGGCCTGAGCGTGAGCACGAGGATCAGCGTGATGAAGGCGAACACGTCGGCATAGTGGCTGCCGAAGACGCCGCCGGTCAGTTCGCCCAGGTAGCCCGCGCCCAGCGCTTCGACCAGGCCGAGCAGCAGCGCGCCGACCACCGCGCCGGCGAGGTTGCCGATGCCGCCCAGCACCGCCGCGGTGAAGGCCTTCAGCCCCGGCAGGAAGCCCATGGTGTGCTGCACCGTGCCGTAGTTGGCCGCCCACATGATGCCGGCCACGGCGGCCAGCGACGCGCCGATGACGAAGGTGGCCGAGATGACGAAGTCGGGCTTGACGCCCATCAACCCGGCGACGCGCGGGTTCTCGGCGGTGGCGCGCATCGCCCGCCCCAGCTTCGTGCGGTTGACCAGCCACATCAGCGCCGACAGCAGCGTCGCCGTCAGGCCGAGGATCAGGCATTGCGTGATCGTGATCACCGGGCCGCCCAGGTCGATGGGATCGGGCGGCAGCAGCGTCGGGAAGGGCTTGGGGTTGGGCTTCCAGATGATCATCGCCAGCGTCTGCAGCAGCAGGCTCATGCCGATGGCGGTGATCAGCGGCGCCAGCCGCGGGGCGTTGCGCAAGGGCCGGTAGGCCACCTTCTCGATGCTGAAGCTCAGCGTGCAGCACACCACCATCGCCAGCGGTATCGACAGCAGCAGCATGGCCCAGCCGGGCATGCCGGCGCCGCTGACGGCGGTGATGAAGGTCAGGCTCACCATCGCGCCGACCATCAGCACGTCGCCGTGCGCGAAGTTGATCAAGCCGATGATGCCGTAGACCATCGTGTAGCCGAGTGCCACCAGCGCGTACATGCTCCCCAGCACCAGCCCGTTGATGATCTGCTGGATGAAGGTTTCCATCGATGGCTCTCCTCTTGCTGTCTTTTTCAAGCCTTGTCGTTCAGGCTCTTGCATGGACTGTGCCGCACCATCCTGGGGCGGCGCCATTCTAGGTGCCGCCCATCACGGCCGGACACGGGCTTTCCCGCTTGGCAGACGGCGCGGCAACTCAGCTTTTCTTGCCCGCGGCGGCGTTGAGCGCACGCAGTTCGGCCAAACGTTCGCCGATGCGCAGTTCCAGCCCGCGCGGCACCGGCTCGTAGAAGCGCGTGCGCGGCAGGCCTTCGGGCAGGTAGCTCTCGCCGGCCGCAAAGCCGCCGGCTTCGTCGTGCGCGTAGCGGTAGCCCGCGCCATGGCCCAGCTGCTTCATCAGCCGCGTCGGCGCGTTGCGCAGATGCTCGGGCACCGGCCGGGTGCCGTCACTGCGCACCAGCTCACGCACCGCATTCCAGGCGCTGTAGACGGCGTTCGACTTCGGCGCCATCGCCAGGTACACCGCCGCCTGCGCCAGCGCCAGCTCGCCTTCGGGCGAGCCCAGGCGTTCGTAGACCTCGGCGGCGTCCATCGCCAGGTGCAGCGCGCGCGGGTCGGCCAGGCCGATGTCCTCGCTGGCCATGCGCAGCAGCCGCCGCGCCACGTAGCGCGGGTCGACGCCACCGTCGAGCATGCGCGCCAGCCAGTACAACGTGGCATCGGGGTCGGAACCGCGCACCGACTTGTGCAGCGCCGAGATGGCGTCGTAGAACTGGTCGCCGCTCTTGTCGTAGCGGCGCAGCTGCTCGCCCAGCGCCTGTTCGAGCAGGGCCTCTTCGATCTGCGCGAGGCTGCCGTCGCGCGCCGCCAGGTTGGCGACGTTTTCGTAGGCGTTGAGCAGCCGGCGCGCATCGCCGTCGGCATGCGCCATCAAGCGCTCGCGTGCTGCGTCGGTCAGCGGCACCGCCTGCAGCAGCGCCTGCGCGCGCTCAAGCAGCGCGGCCAGGTCCTCGTCCTGCAGCGGCTTCAGCACGTGCACCGTGGCGCGCGACAGCAGCGCCGAGTTGACCTCGAAGGACGGGTTCTCGGTGGTCGCGCCGATGAAGGTGAACAAGCCTGATTCGACATGCGGCAGGAAGGCGTCCTGCTGCGCCTTGTTGAAGCGGTGCACCTCGTCGACGAAGACGATGGTGGCGCGGCCTGCGCGACGACTGGCCTTGGCACGCTCGACCGCGTCGCGGATGTCCTTGACGCCGGCCAGCACGGCCGACAACACGACAAGGTCGGCATCCACCGCAGAAGCCATCAGCCGCGCCAGCGTGGTCTTGCCCACGCCCGGCGGGCCCCACAGGATCATCGAATGCAGGTGCGCAGACTCGAAGGCCACGCGCAACGGCCTGCCCGGTCCCAGCAGGTGGGCCTGGCCGGCCACCTCGGCCAGCGTGCGCGGGCGCAGGCGCTCGGCCAGCGGTGCATCGTCATCGGGCAGCGGCAGAGCCTTGGCCGCTGCCGGCGCGGGCTCGGCCTCGAACAGCGGCTCCTGCGCGTCCATGCGCCGCGGCCTACTGCTCGATGACGTCGGCGCCGGCAGGCGGCACGAAGCGGAAGCTCTGCTCGGGCAGCGCCACGTTGGCCGCGTACTGGCTGAACTGCAGCACCGAGCGCTGGCCGAAGCTGTCGAGGATCTCCACGGCGGCCAGTTCCTTGCCGCGAAAACCGATGCGCATCGATTGAAACGCGCCGTCCTTCTGGCGCGGCGTGGCCTGCACCCAGTCGATGCCGTCCTGCGACGGCTGGGCGGCCAGTTCGAACTCCTGCTCCAGCGACGCCCCGGCGAGCAGCGCCGCCGGCGTCGCGCCCAAGGCCTGCGTCAGCTGGCGCACCGTCACCTGGTTCAGGTCGGCGTCGTAGATCCAGACCTTCTGTCCGTCGGACACGATCAGCTGCTCGAAGGGCTTGGCATAGTGGAAGCGGAAGCGGTTCGGCCGCGCGAACTCGAAGCTACCGCTGGAGCTGCGCTTCTTCGCACCATCGGCCGAGGTCACGGTCTGCGTGAAGCTGGCGCGGCCGGTCTTCACATCGCGCACGAACTCGCGCAGCGTGTCCAGCGCGTCGGCGCGGGCGGACGAAGCACCCAGCGCTAGCAGCACGCACAGTGCCATGGAGCACACGCCGCGGAACCGGCTTCGCCGGGCCGCTGGCGTGGCCCCCCTGGGGGGGAGCGGCACAGCCGCTTCGGGGGGGGGACTATTCATTCCTCTTGGGCACGATGATGTCGCGGTTGCCGTTGGTGGCCATCGCCGACACCAGGCCCGACTTCTCCATCTGCTCGAGCAGCCGCGCCGCGCGGTTGTAGCCGATGCGCAGGTGGCGCTGCACCAGCGAGATCGACGCGCGGCGGTGCTCCAGCACGATGGCCACCGCCTGGTCGTACATCGGGTCGGCCTCGCCGCCGGCACCGCCCTCGCCCGGCGCGCCGGCCTCGGCGTCGCCGTCGAGCACGCCGCCTTCGAGCAGGCCTTCGATGTAGTTGGGCTCGCCTTGGCTGCGCAGGTACTCGACGACGCGGTGCACCTCCTCGTCGCTGACGAAGGCGCCGTGCACGCGCACCGGCAGCCCGCTGCCCGAGGCCATGTACAGCATGTCGCCTTGGCCGAGCAGCGCCTCGGCGCCCATCTGGTCGAGGATGGTGCGGCTGTCGATCTTGCTGCTGACCTGGAAGCTCAGCCGCGTCGGGATGTTGGCCTTGATCAGCCCGGTGATCACGTCCACGCTGGGCCGCTGCGTCGCCAGCACCAGGTGGATGCCACAGGCGCGCGCCTTCTGCGCCAGCCGCGCGATCAGTTCCTCGATCTTCTTGCCTACCACCATCATCAGGTCGGCGAGCTCGTCGATCAGCACGACGATGTTCGGCAGCCGTTCCAGCGGCTCGGGCGCCTCCGGCGTCAGGCTGAAGGGGTTGGGCAGCTTCTCGCCGCGCTCGGCCGCTTCGGCGATCTTCTTGTTGTAGCCGGCCAGGTTGCGCACGCCCAGGCGGCTCATCAGCTTGTAGCGCCGCTCCATCTCGCCGACGCACCAGTTCAGCGCGTTGGCCGCCTGCTTCATGTCGATGACCACCGGGCACAGCAGGTGCGGAATGCCTTCGTAGACGCTCAGCTCCAGCATCTTCGGGTCGATCAGGATCAGGCGCACGTCGCGCGCCTCGGCCTTGTACAGCAGGCTCAGGATCATCGCGTTGATGCCCACCGACTTGCCCGCGCCGGTGGTGCCGGCCACCAGGCAGTGCGGCATCTTCGCCAGGTCGGCGACCACCGGGTTGCCGACGATGTCCTTGCCCAGCGCGATGGTCAGCATCGAAGCCGCGTCGTTGTAGACCAACGAGCCCAGGATCTCGGCCAGACGGATGGTCTGGCGCCGCGCATTCGGCAGTTCCAGCGCCATGTAGTTCTTGCCGGGGATGGTCTCGACCACGCGGATGCTCACCAGCGACAGCGAGCGCGCCAGGTCCTTGGCCAGGTTGACCACCTGCGCGCCCTTGACGCCGGTGGCCGGTTCGATCTCGTAGCGTGTGATCACCGGGCCGGGCGAGGCGGCCACCACGCGCACCTCGACGCCGAAGTCCTTCAGCTTCTTCTCGATCAGCCGGCTGGTCATCTCCAGCGACTCGGGCGTGACCGTCTCCACGCGCGCCGGCGCGGCGTCGAGCAGGTCGACCTGCGGCAGCCTGGTGTCGGCCAGCTCGACGAACAGCGGCTTCTGCCGCTCCTTGGCGACTCGCTCGGACTTGGGCACTTCCAGCAGCGTCGGCTCGATCACCAGCGGCAGATGGTCCACCACCTCCTGGCGCTCGACCTCGACTTCGTGCTCGCGCTCCACCTGCAGCTTCTCGCCGATGCGCCGGTCCTCGGCCTGCTCCTTGCGCTGCTGGCGGCGTTCGCGCAGCGCGTCGATGGCGCTGCCGATGCGTTCGGCCAGCGCCAGCCAGGAGAAGCCCAATGCCAGCGACATGCCGGCCACCAGCGCGGCGATCCACAGCACGCCCGAGCCGGCAAAACCGAGCCAGTGCGAGGACAGCGGCCCGAGCGTGAAGCCCAGCACGCCGCCGGCATGGCCGGGCAGCCGCGCTTCCCACTGGTACAGCCGCGTCCATTCCAGCGAGCAACTGGCCGCCATCAGCAGCAGCAGACCGACCCAGAAGGCCACACGCGGCAGCGCCGGCTCGGCGGCGGCCTGCTCGCCTTGTCGGCGTAGCGCGCGCGCCAGGCTCGACAACCAGGCGCGCAGCCCCACCGGCACCAGCCACCACACCGACCAGCCGAACAGGAACAGGCCCAGATCGGACAGCCACGCGCCGAACACGCCGGCCTTGTTGCGCAGCGGCTCGCCGTCGCCCGAGGTGGAGAAGCCCGGATCGCCCAGGTCGTGCGTGGCCAGCGCCAGCAGGAACAGCAGCCAGGCCACGGCGCCGACGATCAGCAGCGCCTGGTGGCGCCAGCGCGCCAGCAGCGACGGCGGCGCCGCGACGGGCGGCGCGGACTTGGACGAGGACTTGCGGGTATAGGTGGCGCCCGATGCAGCGCCTTCGGCGCGCAGCGAACCAAGCGGAAAGGTCATGGGCGCGATTATGGCTACGGCACGGCGGCTCGCGCCGCCTTCACGTCGCTGCGCGACATGAGCCTGCACCCCAACGCACTACATGCGTTGTGGCCGGTCAGGCCGGCGCAGCCCCTTGATCAGTCGTTCTGCAGCCGTTCCTTGATGATCACCGAGCCGTTCTCCTGCGTCTCGATGACGCCGCGCTCTTCCAGGTCCTTCATCACCCGGCTGACCATCTCGCGCGAGGCGCCCACCACCTTGGCCATGTCCTGGCGCGACACCTTGTGGCGGATGATCTTCACGCCCTTGTCGTCCTCGGCCATGTCGAGCAGCGTGCGCGCCACGCGGCCGTAGACGTCGAGCAGTGCCAGCGACTCGATCTGCCGGTCGGCATTGCGCAGCCGCCGCACCAGGCCGCGCATCACGCCGTAGGACAAGGTGGAGTTCTCCGGCAGGCAGCGCGCGAAATCGGCGCGCGCCAGCACCAGCATATCGGTCTGCACCTCGGCGCGCACCGTGGCCGAATGCGGCTCGTTGTCGATCAGGCTCATCTCGCCGACGTAGTCGCCGGCCTCCAGCACCGCCAGGATGACCTCGCGGCCGCGCGAATCGGAGGTCAGCACCCGCGCCCGGCCATTGAGCAGGATGAACAGCGCATTGCTCTTGCGCCCCTGCTCGACCACCAGCTCGCCGCGGCGCAGGCGCCGCTTGACGACGGCATCGGCGATGGACTGCGCCTGTTCGTTGGTCAGCATCGAGAACAACGGTACACGGCGGATCAGGTCCAGGTTGGACATCAGCGACATCGACGGTCCCCTCGTAGTTGGTTGGCCCTGCAGGCCACGGGCGGTGCCGTGGTCACTACAATTTCCTTTATTGTGCCCATGGACTGGCTTGTTTCCAGCCCGGCACGGCCCCAAGTGTCGAGCCTCGTCGGATTCACGCGACGGTCTCCCAGCGAAAGAACTGCCCATGAGCACCGCCTCCACCACCCACGCCAAGGTGCTGATCCTCGGCTCCGGCCCGGCCGGCTACACCGCCGCCATCTATGCTGCCCGCGCCAACCTGCAACCGCTGCTGATCACCGGCATCTCGCAGGGCGGCCAGCTGATGACCACCACCGACGTGGACAACTGGCCCGCCGATGTCGACGGCGTGATGGGCCCCGACCTGATGCAGCGCTTCCACAAGCATGCCGAGCGCTTCGACACCCAGATCGTCTTCGACCACGTCAACCAGGTCGACCTGTCGCAGCGCCCCTTCAAGCTGCAAGGCGATGCCGGCGTCTACAGCTGCGACGCGCTGGTCATCGCCACCGGCGCTTCCGCCAAGTACCTGGGCCTGCCCAGCGAACAGGCCTTCATGGGCCGCGGCGTCAGCGGCTGCGCCACCTGCGACGGCTTCTTCTACCGCGACCAGGACGTGTGCGTGGTCGGCGGCGGCAATACCGCCGTCGAGGAGGCGCTGTACCTGTCGAACATCGCGCGCAGCGTGCACGTGGTGCACCGGCGCGACAAGTTCCGCGCCGAGGCGATCCTGGTCGACAAGCTGATGGCCAAGGCCGCCGCCGGCAAGGTGGTGCTGCACCTGTGGCACACGCTCGACGAGGTGCTGGGCGACAGCACCGGCGTGACCGGCGTGCTTCTCAAGTCCACCGACGGCGGCCCCGCCACCGAGATCGCGCTGAAGGGCTGCTTCATCGCCATCGGCCACCAGCCGAACACCGAGCTGTTCAAGGGCCAGCTGGAGATGAAGGACGGCTACCTGATCACGCGCAGCGGCCTGTCCGGCATGGCGACGATGACCAGCATCCCCGGCGTGTTCGCTGCCGGCGACGTGCAGGACCATGTCTACCGCCAGGCGATCACCAGCGCCGGCACCGGTTGCATGGCGGCCCTGGACGCGCAGCGCTTCCTGGAACAGGGCGCTTGAGTTATACTCGCGGGCTTTGCCGGATTCGGCAGCACAGAGTTTTGCGAAAGAGGGTGATATGGCACGCGTCTGTCAGGTCACGGGCAAAGGCCCGATGGTGGGAAACAACGTCTCCCACGCCAACAACAAGACCAAGCGCCGCTGGCTGCCGAACCTGCAGTACCGGCGCTTCTGGGTCGAGAGCGAGAACCGCTGGGTACGCCTGCGCATCAGCAACGCGGCACTGCGGCTGATCGACAAGGTGGGCATCGACAAGGTCGTCACCGACCTGCGCGCCCGCGGCGAACTCTGAACTGAAGCGGGAGCACGACCATGGCCACCAAAGGCGGACGCGAAAAGATCAAGCTCGAATCCTCGGCAGGCACCGGGCACTTCTACACCACCAGCAAGAACAAGAAGACGACGCCGGGCAAGCTGGAGTTCAACAAGTTCGATCCGGTCGCACGCAAGCACGTGATCTACAAGGAAACCAAGCTGAAATAGAACGGCTCGCAGCGCCCGGCAAACGAATGGCCCGCAATGCGGGCCATTTTTTCATTGGGGAGAGCGCTGCCGCCTCTATCCAGCAGCCGCCGCGGGAGCGGCGAAGCCGCTTCGGAGGCGGGCCCGATCAGGCGTGCGCCGCGCGCAGCTTCAGCGAGAACTCCTGCAGCGACTTGATGCCGCTGTCCTCGGCCTTCTTGCACCAGGCCTGCAGGTCGGCCACCAGCTGGTCGGCCGAGACGTTGGTGCGCGTCCACAGCGAACGCAGTTCCTCGCGCATCGTCACCAGCTTGCCCAGCACCGGGCTGTCGCCCACTGCCTTGGCCAGCAGCGGCTTCTGGCCGTGCGGGATCTTGTCGTCGTCGCGGTGCAGCCAGCGTTTGGCGGCATTCATGCTCTTCCAGTGCGCACTGCTGTGCAGGCCCTGCGCCTTCATGCGCGCCAGTTCGCCGGCGCAGGCGCGCTTCAGCTCGTGCGCGTAGTTGGCCATGACCTCGTAGCGGTTGGCGATGATCGCCTCCAGCGTCTTGCCGTCGGCCACCGGCCGCACCGCGCCCAGCTTCAGCTGCGGCGGGATCTTGCGCACCTTGGCCAAACCGGCCATTTCCATCAGCCGGATGTAGAGCCAGCCGATATCGAACTCGTAGGGCTTGACCGACAGCTTGGCCGAGGTCGGGTAGGTGTGGTGGTTGTTGTGCAACTCCTCGCCGCCGATGATGATGCCCCAGGGCGAGATGTTGGTCGACGCGTCGGGCGCCTCGAAGTTGCGGTAGCCCCACCAGTGGCCCAGGCCGTTGATGATGCCGGCGGCGGTGACCGGAATCCAGGCCATCTGCACGGCCCACACCGTGGCGCCGATGGCGCCGAACAGCATCAGGTTGATGACCAGCATGATGCCCACGCCCTGCCAGCTGTAGCGGCTGTACAGGTTGCGCTCCAGCCAGTCGTCCGGCGTGTTGTGGCCGTACTTGTCCAGCGTGTCCTGCACCTTGGCTTCGGCGCGATAGAGCTCGCTGCCGGTGAGCAGCACGGTCTTGATGCCGCGCGTGACCGGGCTGTGCGGGTCGTCGACGGTCTCGCACTTGGCGTGGTGCTTGCGGTGGATGGCAACCCATTCCTTGGTCACCATGCCGGTGGTCAGCCATAGCCACAGGCGGAAGAAATGCGAGGGAATGGCGTGCAGCTCCAGCGCACGGTGGGCCTGCGAGCGGTGCAGGAAGATGGTGACGCTGGCGATGGTGATGTGGGTGAACACCAGCGTCACCAGCACCACCTGCCACGCCGATGCGCCGAGCAGGCCGTGGGCCAACAGGTCAACGACTGCGTCGTGCATCGTCATGAGTTCATTCATTGTCTATTTGCCTTGCTTGTCCGGAAGCGGACCAATTTCGCATTGTAAGCGGCCATGCCGTCCGTCAATGCCGGGAATTGCTTAGTGTGGACTGCCCAATCGCCGGTTCCGCAACCGCTGTTGCGGCAGATCAAAAAGCCCTGCGCGACTCAGCGGCACTGCCACACCGCCGCAAAGAAACCATCGCTGCCGTGACGCTGCGGCCACAGCCGCAGCCGGCCGGCCGTGTCCAGCTCGGCCGCGCCCGCCACCTGGGCCTGCGCCAGCAACTCCCCCGCGGCCAGCGGCACGAAGTGCTCCGCCTGCTGCTGTTCGAAGGCGTCGGCCACCTCCTCGTTCTCGCTGCGCAGCAGGCTGCAGGTGGCATAGACCAGCCGCCCGCCGGGCTTGAGCAGCCGCGCAGCGCTGTCGAGAATGGCGCGCTGCTTGGCCTGCAACTCCTGGATGGCCTTCGGCGACTGGCGCCATTTCAGGTCGGGGTTGCGGCGCAGCGTGCCCAGCCCGGAACAGGGCGCGTCGATGAGCACGCGGTCGATCTTGCCGGCCATGCGCTTGATGCGCTCGTCGCGTTCGTGTGCCAGCTGCACCGGGTGCACGTTGCTCAGGCCGCTGCGCGCCAGGCGCGGTTTCATCGCGTCCAGGCGGTGGCCGGAGGTGTCGTAGGCATACAGCCGGCCGGTGTTGCGCATCGCGGCGCCCAGCGCCAGCGTCTTGCCGCCGGCGCCGGCGCAGAAGTCCACCACCATCTCGCCGCGCTTGGCGTCGGTCAGCAGGGCCAGCAACTGGCTGCCTTCGTCCTGCACCTCGACCTCGCCACGGATGAACACGCCCAAGCGCTGCAACGCCGGCTTGCCCACCACGCGCAGCCCCCAGGGCGAGTACGGGGTGGGCAGCGATTCGATGCCGGCCTCGGCCAGCTCGCGCTGCACCGCCTCGCGCTTGGCCTTGAAGGTGTTGATGCGCAGATCCAGCGGCGCCGGCTGCAGCAGCGCGTCGGCCAGCGCCCGGAAATCGCTGTCGGGCAGCTGCTCGCGCAGCGCGCCGGCCAGCCAGTCCGGCAGGTTGTGGCGCAGCTTGTCGGGCAGCGTCGCCACGTCGACGGCGTGGCAACGTTCCAGCCATTGCCGCTCATGCGCTTCGAGCGCGCCTTGCAGGAAGCCGTCGGCCCCCTGCCAGCCCAACATCGCCAGGCGGCGTTCCACCGGGCCGCTGCTGCCTTGCGAGAGATGCTCATACAGCAGCCGTCGGCGCAGCACCGCATAGGCGGTTTCGGCCAGCGTGTGGCGCTCGCGCGGCCCCAGGTTGCGGTGCATGCGGAAAAAGGCGGACACCACGCCATCGGCCGGGGCATCGAGTTTCAGGACCTGGCGGACCAGGTCGGTGCAAAGGTCGAGCAGCGCAGCAGGGTGCATCGGTGGATTGTCCCGTGCACCGCCTACAGGCTGGCCAGCAGCTGCGGCTCGCCGTCCAGATGCGTCACCACCCCATGCGCCACCTTCAATCGGCCTTCGACGAACCAGCGCACCGCGCGCGGGTAGATCTGGTGCTCGGTGGCCAGCACGCGCGCGGCCAGTGTGTGGGCATCATCCGCGGCCAGCAGCGGCACCACCGACTGCAGCACGATCGGCCCATGGTCGAGCTGCGGCGTCACGAAGTGCACCGTCGCCCCGGCCAGCTTGCAGCCGGCGTCGATGGCCCGCTGGTGCGTGTGCAGCCCCGGGAACATCGGCAGCAGCGACGGGTGGATGTTCAGCAACCGGCCTTCAAAGCGGCGCACGAAGCGCTCGCCCAGGATGCGCATGAAGCCGGCCAGCACCACCAGGTCGGGCGCGAAGCCGTCGATGGCCGTGGCCAGCGCGTCGTCGAAGGCCTCGCGCGTAGCGAAGGCCTTGTGCGCAACCACCGCGGTGGCGATGCCGTGCGCCGCCGCGAACTGCAGGCCCGCCGCATCGGCGCGGTTGCTGATCACCGCCGCCACGCCCGCCGGCCAGCCCTCGGCGGCGCAGCGCTGCACGATGGCTTCCATGTTGGAGCCGCGGCCCGAGATCAGGATCACGATCGACTTCATCGCGGGCAGTGTAATCAGGGGCCGCCCCTAGAATCGGCGCTCCCTCCCAGCCTTCAGCCACCATGCAACCCCGCGTTCTTTCCGGCATGCGCCCCACCGGCGCGATGCACCTGGGCCACTACCACGGCGCGCTCAAGAACTGGGTGCGGCTGCAGCACGACTACGACTGCTTCTACTTCGTCGCCGATTGGCATGCGCTGACCACGCACTACGAAAGCCGCGAGGTCATGGGCCAGTACGTGTACGAGATGGTCACCGACTGGCTGGCCGCGGGACTGGACCCGGAGCGCTGCACCATCTTCCTGCAAAGCCGGCTGCCCGAGCATGCCGAGCTGTTCACGCTGCTGGCCATGGGCACGCCGCTGGGCTGGCTGGAGCGCGTGCCCACCTACAAGGACCAGATGGAGAAGCTGGCCGACCGCGACCTGGCGACCTATGGCTTCCTGGGCTACCCGCTGCTGCAGGCCGCCGACATCCTGATCTACAAGGCCGCCTTCGTGCCGGTAGGCGAGGACCAGGCCTCGCACGTGGAGCTGACGCGCGAGGTGGCGCGGCGCTTCAACCACCTGTACGGCCGCGCTGCCGACTTCGAGGCCCAGGTCGCCGCCACGCTGGCCAAGCTGAGCAAGGACGACCAGCGCTACTTCAACAAGCAGAAGCGCGAGTTCGGCGAATCGGGCAAGGCCGAGCCGCTGGCCAAGGGCGAGGCGCTGGTGCAGCGCTCGGCCGCGGCCATCGAGGGCTGGACCACATCGGACACCGAACTGCTGCTCGGCCACCTGCGCGGCGCCGGCAAGACCATCCTGCCCGAGCCGCAGGCGCTGCACACCGAAGTGACCAAGCTGCCGGGCCTGGACGGCAGCAAGATGAGCAAGAGCTACGGCAACTCGATCGCCATGCGCGAGGCGCCGGCCGAGGTGGAGCGCAAGATCAGGCGCATGCCCACCGACCCGGCGCGCGTGCACCGCAGCGACCCGGGCGACCCGCAGAAATGCCCGGTGTGGCAGTTCCACAAGGTCTACAGCGATGCGGCGACTCAAGAATGGGTGGTCAAGGGCTGCACCAGCGCCGGCATCGGTTGCCTGGAATGCAAGCAGCCGGTGATCGACGGCGTGCTGAAGGAACAGCAGCCCTGGCGCGAGCGCGCCGAGAGTTATTTGAGCAACCCGAAGCAGGTGCAGTGGATCGTCGAAAACGGCACCGAGCGCGCGCGCACCGTGGCCAAGCAGACGATGCGCGACGTGCGCGAGGCGATGGG
>CAYUPF010000089.1:0-1070 GCA_964446545.1 uncultured Rubrivivax sp. | reverse complement strand
CCCGAAAGCCTGGCCGCCCAGGCCCTGGGCTGGGTCGACGACAAGACGCGAGCGATCACGCCGCCGATCCATGTCTCGTCGACCTACCTGCGCGACCCGGACAACCAGTACCGCTCGGGCCGCGTCTACGCACGCGCCGACAACCCGGCCTTCGACCAGACCGAACAGCTGATCGCCACGCTGGAACAAGGTGTACAGGCCGCGCTGTTCGCCAGCGGCATGGCCGCGGCCACGGCGGTGTTCCAGGCGCTGGCACCGGGCGACCACGTGCTGGCGCCGAAGGTGATGTACTGGTCGCTGCGCAACTGGCTGATGAACTTCGCCACGCACTGGGGCCTGAAGGTCGAACTCATCGACATGACGGACCCGGCCGCGGTGCAGGCTGCCGTGCAAACCGGCAGGACGAAGCTGGTGTGGGTGGAAACGCCGGCCAACCCGCTGTGGAGCATCACCGACATCGCCGCCACCGCGGCGATCGCCCATGCCGCCGGTGCGCTGCTGGCGGTGGATTCCACCGTCGCCAGTCCGGTGCTGACGCGGCCCATCGAACATGGCGCCGACATCGTCATGCATGCCGGCACCAAGTACCTCAACGGCCACAGCGATTTGATCGCCGGCGTGCTGGTCACGGCCCGCGACGACGACTTCTGGAAGCGCGTGAAAACGGTGCGTGCGCAGCTCGGCGGCACGCTGGGCAGCTTCGAGGCCTGGCTGCTGCTGCGCGGCATGCGCACGCTGTACCTGCGCGTGCGCCAGGCTTCGGCCTCGGCGCAGCGCATCGCCGAACACTTCGCGCAGCATCCGCGCGTCGAGGCCGTGCTCTACCCCGGCCTGCCCGGCGCGCCGGGCCACGCGGTCGCGGCACGGCAGATGTCCAGTGGCTTCGGCGGCATGTTGTCGCTGCGCACGAAAGGTGGCGAGGCGGCCGCCGTCGCCACCGCGGCAAACGTCAAGCTATGGAAGCGCGCTACCTCGCTGGGCGGCACCGAAAGCCTGATCGAACACCGCGCCAGCGTCGAAGGCGCGGGCACGCCGGCGCCACCGGATCTGCTGCGCCTGAGCGTGGGCAT
>CAYUPF010000088.1:0-16750 GCA_964446545.1 uncultured Rubrivivax sp. | reverse complement strand
ACGTTGAACGGACCCGCCAGGAGACCTGGACATGAACCTGAAAGGCAGGACCCTCTTCATCACCGGCGCCTCGCGCGGCATCGGCCTGGCGATCGCCAAGCGCGCGGCGCAGGACGGTGCCAACATCGTCATTGCCGCGAAGACGACCGAGGCCAACCCCAAGCTGCCGGGCACCATCCATTCGGCCGCAGCCGAGGTGGAAGCGGCCGGCGGCCACGCGCTGGCGCTGCAATGCGACATCCGCAGCGAGGCCAGCGTGGCCGCGGCGGTGCAGCAGGCGACGCAGCGCTTCGGCGGCATCGACATCCTGGTGAACAACGCCAGCGCCATCAGCCTGACCGACACGCCCTCGACGCCGATGAAGCGCTTCGACCTGATGTTCGGCGTCAACGTGCGCGGCACCTACTGCTGCACGCAGGCCTGCCTGGACGAGCTGATCAAGAGCGCGCGCTCCGGCCGCAACCCGCACGTGCTGAACATGAGCCCACCGCTGTCGATGCGTACGTACTGGTTCGAGCACCACGTGGCCTACACCATGGCCAAGTACGGCATGAGCATGTGCACGCTGGGCCATGCCGGCGAGTTGCGCCGCCACGGCATCGCCGTCAACAGCCTGTGGCCGCGCACGGCCATCAACACCGCGGCACTGCAGATGATTCCGGGCGTGGACATCGGCAAGTGCCGCACGCCGCAGATCCTGGCCGACGCGGCCTGGCTGATCCTGACCAGCGACGCCAAGGCCACGACCGGCAACTTCTTCATCGACGAGGCGCTGCTCGCCGAACGCGGCGTCACCGACCTGGAGAAGTACAGCGTGACGCCGGGCACGAAGGACCTGATCCCGGACTTCTTCGTCGATTGACGGCCGAGCTCGAAGCGCCGCTTGGCGCGCGCCGGTTCAGCCCCTATGGTCGGTGGAGCTGAAGGCTCTGAAGCGGCCCTCGACCCAGCACAGGTTGTAGGACTCGCGCCAGGTGGCGACGATGGAGCGGTCTTCGGCAAGAAGCTCCCAGCTGACCGTGCCGAGCGCGCAGTCCTGGCCCAGCGGCACGACCGCCAGGTCCTTGTAGCGGCAAGAACGGCAACCTCGGGCGTGGTAGCCGTCGACGATGCGTTGAAAGTACGCAGCCGTTTCGGCGTGCGACATGAAGACCTGCGCGGACCCCTGGGCGTGAAAGGCCAGATAGGGCGCCAGGTAGCGCTGCGCGATCGTATCTGCGTCGAAGGAACGGAAGGCTTCGACGAACTCGTCGAAGAAGGTGCGGGCGCGGCTTTCGGTGTCCGATGCGCGCATGGCCGGCAGCGGCGCGGCCGGCGTTTCGTTCGCCTGCGCATAGGCGCTGGCTCGCTCCAGTTCCAGCGGCCTGATCTCGAACTCCAGGCCACAGGCGATGCACGGGTTCTCGCCGGCGATGGCGGCGGCCTCTTCCAGGCTGCCCGCGACGATGAACCAGTAGCCCCCGATCACCTCCTTGGCCTCCGTGAAAGGCCCGTCGATGACGCTGCCGCGGCCGACCCGCCTGGCTTCGGTGGCCAGGCGATGGCCCGGTTTCATCCGCCCCTGCGCCTGCGAGCGTTCGTGCCAGGCGTAGAAGTCATCGATGGCCTGCTGGATCTGCGCGGGCGTCTTGCTCGCATCCCACTTGCCACGGGATAGAACGAGGTACTCGTGCTGTTTGGGGCTGAGCGTCATCGTGGGGCGATGCTACGAGCCTTGCTTCGGTGCTTCAAGCCGCAGCTGCCGACAGCCGCAGCTGCCGAGCGGCGGGCCTGCGGCGCGGTTCGTTCAATTTCGCGACGGAGTGAATCGTTCTCGAAGTGCGTTCTCGCCGGCCGCCGAGAAAGTCACGACGCGCGAGTGGCGCTCCCGCCGTGCCCACCCAAGCTCCAGACATCGCTTCAGCAAAGCGGCGCCCACTGCGCCGGCGAGATGATTGCGGCGCATATTCCAGTCCAGACAGGCCCGGCACAGCGGACGCCGCTGGCGCGCAAGCGTGGCGACGTCGATGCCGAACTCCATGCAGAAGCGCTGCCCCTGCGAAGTCAGTGCGAGTCCATCATCGTCGGATCGCAAGAAGCGCCGTTGTTCAAGACCATCGAAGACAAGCACGCCAAGTTCACCCGCAAGATGGTCGTAGCAAACGCGCGCCTTGCGCAGCGCGGGTTCCCGGGGGCTCGAGCGAACCCGTACTGCGCCCACCCGATAGGCAACGCCCATGAGACTTTCAAGCAGCCGGGCCACGTCGGGCTGCGCAAGGCGGAAGTAGCGATGCCGACCCTGGCTCGTCACGGCCAGCAGCTGCGCGTCGAGCAGCTTGGCGAGGTGTGTGCTCACGGTCTGCTTGGTGACCCCGGCGACCTGCGCAAGTTCGGTGGCGGTGAGTGCCTGGCCGGACATCAGGGCCGTCAGAATCTCGGCCCGGGCATGGTCCCCGATGAGGGCGGCAATGCGAACGATATTCGGACCATCCTTCATGGTTCGATCTTAGTCGAACCATTGCGGCGGCACAAAGACGTATCGTGCGGTGGTCAGAACCCCAGGAGGACGCACATGGCCATCACCTGCTTCATCCGCTACGAGATCGATCCCTTCCAGCGCGACGCCTTCAAGGCGTACGCGGAGAACTGGGGCCGCATCATCCCCCGCTGCGGAGGAGATCTCGTCGGCTACTTTCTGCCCCATGAGGGCACCAACAACATCGCTTGGGGGTTGATCGCATTCGACAGCCTTGCCGCGTATGAGGCGTATCGGACCAGGCTCAAGGTCGACCCGGAAGGGCGCGAGAACTTCGCGCTGGCGCAGGCGAAGCGCTTCATTCTTCGCGAGGAACGAAGCTTTGTCGAAACGGTAGCGGGGGCTTTCCGTGTGCCGGCATGCTCCCCAGGGGAGCCGACATGATCGCAGTGATCTTCGAGGTGCGGCCGCATCCAGCCCGCAAGGGCGGCTATCTCGACGCCGCCGAACAGCTGCGGCCGTTGCTCGCCCAGATCGACGGCTTTGTCTCGGTAGAGCGTTTCGAGAGCCTGACGGAACCGGGGAAGATCCTTTCCCTGTCGTTCTGGCGCGACGAGGACGCCGTCCAGCGGTGGCGCAATGTCGAGGAACACCGTCGAACACAACGCGCGGGCCGGCAGACCCTCTTCGCGGACTATCGACTGCGGGTGGCGCAGGTCATCCGCGACTATGGTTTGCACGACCGTGCCGAGGCGCCCGACGATTCACGCAAAGCCCATGGTCGGTGAAGCGCCGTGAGTCGTCCGCACGCCCGACCGTCGAGCTGAGCAGCGCCTCAGGGCATCGCAATCTGCCGCGGCTTGCCCTCGCGGTCGATGGCGACATAGGTGAGGTTCGCCTCGGTCACCTTGACGACCTGCGGGTCGGCCGGGTTGCGCTCGGCATAGACCGAGACATGCACGGTGACCGAGGTGCGGCCGATGCGCTCGACCTTGGCATAGAAGCTCAGCAGGTCGCCGATCGACACCGGCTGCTTGAAGACGAACTGGTTGACGGCCACGGTGGCGATGCGGCCCTTGGCGATGCGCGCCGGCCGGATCGCCCCGGCAATGTCCACCTGGGCCATGATCCAGCCGCCGAAGACGTCGCCGTTGCCGTTGACGTCGGCCGGTTGCGGCATCACGCGCATCACCAGCGCACTGCCGTCAGGCAAACTCAGGGGGCCGTCGAGCTTGCCCGGCTCGTTGCTTGAATCGCTGCTCATCGGCGTCATCTCCAGGCCTCGGATCCTGCCGCATTCTTTCACGCCCGCCTTCCACGTCCCGCCATGCGCCGCACCGGAGTTGCCCTGCCTGTTCCGCCCCAAGCCGCTGCGGCATCGCGCACGCGCTCCGACTGGGCCACGCTCGGCAAGCTGCTGCCCTATCTGTGGCGCTACCGCGGCCGCGTCGCGTTGGCGCTGGGCTTCATGGTCGCGGCCAAGGCCGCCAACGTGGGCGTGCCGGTGCTGCTGAAGCAACTGGTGGACGGCCTGGCGCTCAGGCCCGGCGATGCCGCGGCGCTGATGGTGGTGCCGGTCGGCTTGCTGCTGGCCTACGCCGGGCTGCGTTTCTCGACCGCGCTGTTCACCGAGTTGCGCGAACTGATCTTCGCCAAGGCCACCGAAGGCACGGCGCGCAGCATCTCGTTGCAGGTGTTCCGCCATCTGCATGGCTTAAGCCTGCGCTTCCACCTCGAGCGCCAGACCGGTGGCATGACGCGCGACATCGAGCGCGGCACGCGCGCGGTGCATTCGCTGGTCTCTTATTCGCTCTACAGCATCGTGCCGACGATCATCGAAGTGGCGATGGTGTTGACGCTGCTGGCGTGGAAGTTCGACGCGATGTTCGCCTGGATCACCGGGGCAGCGCTGGTGTTCTACGTGGCTTTTACGGTCAGCGTCACCGAATGGCGCACCAAGTTCCGGCGGCAGATGAACGAGCTCGATGCGGTGGCGCACACCCGCGCGGTCGATTCGCTGCTGAACTACGAGACCGTCAAATATTTCAACAACGAGGACTTCGAGGCCAGGCGCTACGACCAGAGCCTGGAGCGGCTGCGCCGCGCGGCGCTGAAGAGCCAGAGCACGCTGTCGCTGCTCAACACCGGGCAGCAACTGGTCATCGCCAGCGCGCTGGTGGCGATGCTGTGGCGCGCCACGCAGGGCGTGGTCGATGGGCGGCTGACGCTGGGCGACCTGGTGATGATCAACGCCTTCATGATCCAGCTGTACATCCCGCTGAACTTCCTGGGCGTGCTGTACCGCGAGATCAAACAGAGCCTGACCGACCTGGACAAGATGTTCGCGCTGCTGGAACGAAACCGCGAGGTCGACGACCTGCCCGGTGCGCAGCCGCTATGCGTGAGCCAGGGCGTGGTGCGCTTCGACGACGTGTCCTTCGCCTACGAGCCGGCGCGGCCCATCCTGCACGGCGTGAGCTTCGAGATCCCGGCCGGCAAGACGCTGGCGGTGGTGGGCCCCTCGGGCGCCGGCAAGTCGACGCTGGCGCGGCTGCTGTACCGTTTTTACGACGTGAGCGGCGGGCGCATCAGCATCGACGGCCAGGACATCCGCCAGGCCACGCAGTCCAGTCTGCGCCAGGCCATCGGCATCGTGCCGCAGGACACTGTGCTGTTCAACGACACCGTCGAATACAACATCGCCTACGGCCGCACCGGCGCGTCGCGCGCCGATGTCGAAGCCGCCGCCCGGGCCGCGCACATCCATCACTTCATCGCCGCGCAGCCCCTGGGCTACGACACCATGGTCGGCGAGCGCGGTCTCAAACTGTCGGGCGGCGAGAAGCAGCGCGTGGCCATCGCGCGCACCTTGCTGAAGAACCCGCCGATCCTGATCTTCGACGAGGCCACCTCCGCGCTGGACTCGGCCAACGAACGCGCCATCCAGGCCGAGCTGCGCAGCGCTGCGCAGGGCAAGACCGCGCTGGTCATCGCACACCGGCTGAGCACGGTGGTCGACGCGCACGAGATCGTCGTGCTCGACCAGGGCCGCGTGGTCGAGCGCGGTGCCCATGCCGAGCTGCTGGCGCGCGGCGGGCGTTATGCGCAGATGTGGCAACTGCAGCAAAGCGGCGACAATTCGGCATGACAAGAACGCTGTCGCTGACCCGCCCCGACGACTGGCACCTGCATCTGCGTGACGGCGATGCGCTGCGCGCGGTGCTGCCGCACAGCGCGCAGCAGTTTGCCCGGGCGATCGTCATGCCGAACCTGAAGCCGCCGGTGACCAGCACCGCGCTGGCGCTGGACTACCGCCGCCGCATCCTCGACGCACTGCCCGAGGGCGCGGACTTCGAGCCGCTGATGACGCTGTACCTGACCGACCACACGCCACCGGACGAGATGCGCCGCGCGCGCGAAGCCGGCATCGTCGCGCTGAAGCTGTACCCGGCCGGCGCGACGACCCACAGCGACGCCGGCGTCACCGACATCCGCAAGACCCATGCGACGCTCGAGGCGATGCAGCGCGAAGGCCTGTTGCTGCTGGTGCACGGCGAGGTCACCGACCCGGCGATCGACCTGTTCGACCGCGAGGCGGTGTTCATCGAGCGTGTACTGCAGCCGCTGCGCCGCGACTTCCCGGGCCTGAAGGTCGTCTTCGAGCACATCACCACGCGCGAGGCGGCGCAGTACGTGGCCGAGGCCGAACCCGGGCTGGCGGCGACGATCACCGCGCACCACCTGCTGTACAACCGCAATGCCCTCTTCCTGGGGGGCCTGCGTCCGCACTACTACTGCCTACCGGTGCTCAAGCGCGAGGAGCATCGCCTGGCGCTGGTGGCCGCCGCCACGTCGGGATCGGCGAAGTTCTTCCTCGGCACCGACAGCGCACCGCATGCCGCGGTGCTGAAGGAGCACGCGCTGGGCTGTGCCGGCTGCTACACCGCGCTGTCGGCGCTGGAGCTGTATGCGATGGCCTTCGACGACGCCGGCGCGCTGGACAAGCTGGAAGGCTTCGCCAGCCTGCACGGCGCCGACTTCTACGGCCTGCCGCGCAATCGCGGCCGCATCACGCTGCGCCGCCGGCCCTGGGTGTTGCCTGAAGCCGTGCCCTTCGGCGCACAACGACTCAAGCCGCTGTGCGGTGGCGAGACCCTGAACTGGCAGTTGCACGAAGAGGCTACCGCATGATCGAAAAACAACCGCGCATCGCGCTGCTGATCGACGCCGACAACTCGCCCGCCAGCAAGATCGACGTCATCCTGGCCGAGCTGGCCAAGGTGGGCGTGACCAACATCCGCCGCGCCTACGGCAACTGGAAGAAGGACGGCCTGAAGGGCTGGGAAGCGGTGCTGCACGAGTACGCCATCCGCCCGGTGCAGCAGTTCGACTACAGCAAGGGCAAGAACGCCACCGACATGGGCATGGTCATCGAGGCGATGGACCTGCTGTACACCGACCAGCCCGAGGCCTTCGGCATCGTGTCGTCGGACGCCGATTTCACGCCGCTGGTGATGCACCTGAAGGCCAAGGGCGCGCAGGTCTTCGGCTTCGGCGCGAAGAAGACGCCGCTGCCCTTCGTCAACGCCTGCTCACGCTTCCTGTACCTGGAGAACCTGGGCCAGCCGGTGGCGGCCGAGGAGCCGCGCGCCGCCAAGTCATCGGCGCACAAGCCGAAGGCGGCCGCCAAGAACAGCGGCAACGGCAATGGCGAGGCCGCGCCGACGCGGCTGGACGCATCGGCACTGAAGCAGGATGCGCGCCTGGTGACCTTGCTGCGCAACGCGGTGGAATCGGCCGCCGGCGAGGACGGCTGGTCGGCACTGGGCGCGGTGGGCCAGCAGATCGGCAACCAGGCCTCCTTCGATCCGCGCAACTACGGCTACCGCAAGCTGCTCGACCTGATCGAGGCGACGCAGCTGTTCGATCTGGACCGCCGCGGCACGCAGTTCGTGCTGCGCGACAAGCGGCTGGCCAAGGGCGCCTGAATAACCTACGGCACTCGGGCAGTATTGGCCCTGCGGTGCGGTACCGGGCTTTAATTCGCTCCGTCCGTCCCCATCATCACCGCCGAGGACGCAACAAAGGCACAGCCCCATGAAAAGAATCCTGCTCTTCGTGATGACCAACCTGGCCGTAATGGTCGTGCTGGGCATCGTCATCAACGTCTTCGGCCTGAACCGCTTCATCGACGAAAGCGGGCTCAACGTCGGCGGACTGATGGTGTTCTCGCTGGTGATCGGCTTCGGCGGCGCGATCATTTCGCTGCTGATGAGCAAGTTCATCGCCAAGCGCAGCACCGGCGCGCAGATCATCAACGACTCGCGCGACCCGACGCATGCCTGGATCGTCGATGCGGTGAAGCGCTTCGCCGACAAGGCCGGCATCGCCATGCCCGAGGTCGGCATCTACGAAGGCGCGCCCAACGCCTTCGCCACCGGCGCGTTCAAGAACTCGGCGCTGGTGGCGGTGTCCACCGGCTTGCTGCAGAGCATGACGCGCGAGGAGGTCGAGGCGGTCATCGGCCACGAGGTGGCGCACGTGGCCAACGGCGACATGGTGACGATGACCTTGATCCAGGGCGTGATGAACACCTTCGTGGTCTTCATCTCGCGCGTGGTCGGTTTCTTCGTCGACCGCGTCATCTTGAAGAACGAGCGCGGTGGTGTCGGCCCCGGCTACTTCATCACCACCATCGTGATGGACATCCTGCTCGGCTTCGTCGCCGCGATGATCGTCGCCTGGTTCTCGCGCCAGCGCGAGTTCCGCGCCGACGCCGGCTCGGCGCAGCTGCTGGGCCGCAAGCAGCCGATGATCAACGCGCTGGCGCGGCTGGGCGGGCTGGACCCGGGCGAGATGCCGAAGACGCTGCAGACGATGGGCATCAGCTCGCGGCCCAGCGGCATCATGGCGCTATTCTCCAGCCATCCGCCGATGGAAGAGCGCATCGCGCGGTTGCAGCAAGCTGCATAGGCCGACCAGCGCCGCGCGACTTCGGTGCTTTCCGTCGACCGGGGCTAATGGCGCGCGAGTCCGGGGTTGCGAGCTTCGATTCCCGGGGCAAAGCAGCCATCTGCTTCTGTCCTCCGCGGGCCGAGGACGGGAGGTGCGAATCCGCTCCTGTCTGGGGCATAGCCCCAGGCGCTCGCCAGGCACAAACAGTCCCCGCACTGTTTTGTGTCCGGACTCTCTCCCCCGGGCCGAGCTGGCGCCCGCCCCTCCTCCTTTACCTTTCGGATTCGCACCCCGTCCCTCGGCCGGCCGCTGCTGCAGTGTTCGCGGCTGCGTCAACAGCCAAGACCAAACACGAACGCCAGACGTTCGTTCGTCATTTCGGCTGTTGGCAACGCGATGAACATCTCGGTGGTGCCCAGCCGAGGATGGTGGGTGAGCGAATCCGCGAGGTAAAGGAGGAGCCCGAGCGTCAGCTCGGGCGGGGGACAGGAGCGGATTCGCTCATCCGCCGTCCTCGGCTCGCGCAGGACAACGTCAGCAGCCACAATGCGCCGCAACCCGCCCTTGCTTCTGGGCTACGTCGGCAGAAACCCCTCGATCGACAGGTAGCGCTCGCCGGTGTCGTAGTTGAAGCCGAGCACGCGGCTGCCGGCAGGCAGTTCCGGCAGCTTCTGCGCGATGGCGGCCAGCGTCGCGCCGCTGGAGATGCCCACCAGCAAACCTTCCTCGCGCGCGCTGCGGCGCGCCATCTCTCGTGCCGCCTCGGCATCGACCTGGATCGTGCCGTCGAGCACGGCGGTGTGCAGGTTCTTCGGGATGAAGCCGGCGCCGATGCCCTGGATCGGGTGCGGCGACGGCGCGCCGCCGCTGATCACCGGCGAGGCCGAGGGCTCCACCGCAAAGACCAGCAGCTTCGGCCAGCTCATCTTCAGCGTCTGCGCGCAGCCGGTGATGTGCCCGCCGGTGCCGACGCCGGTGATCAGCACGTCCAGGCCCTCTGGGAAGTCGGCGAGGATTTCCTTGGCGGTGGTGCGCGCGTGCACCTCGATGTTGGCCGGGTTGTCGAACTGCTGCGGCATCCAGGCGCCGGGTGTGCCGGCGACGATCTCCTCGGCGCGCGCGATCGAGCCCTTCATGCCCTTCTCGCGCGGCGTCAGCTCGAAGGTGGCGCCGTAGGCCAGCATCAGGCGGCGGCGCTCGACGCTCATGCTGTCGGGCATCACCAGCACCAGCTTGTAGCCCTTGACGGCGGCGACCATCGCCAGCCCGATGCCGGTGTTGCCCGAGGTCGGCTCGACGATGGTGCCGCCAGCCTTGAGCTGGCCGCGCGCTTCGGCATCCTCGACCATCGACAGCGCGATGCGGTCCTTGATCGAGCCGCCGGGGTTGGCGCGTTCGGACTTGATCCACACCTGCGCCGAACCAGGCGAGTTCGCGAACAGCCGGTTGACGCGGATGTGCGGCGTGTTGCCGATGGTGTCGAGGATGCTGTTTGCCTTCATTGGATGCCTTTCGTTGCCTGCAGGCGCGATAATCGCATGGTGAAGCAAGCCAGACCGCCGCTGGTGCAAGTGCCGAAAGGCCGCACTGGAGGAAGGTCCGGACTGCACAGGGCGGCGTAGCAGTTAACGGCTGCCCACCGCGAGGTGAGGATCAGAGCAACAGAGACGAGTCGGAACGGTCCCGCACGGGGTGTTCTGCGAGGGGCCGGCGTCAGCCGGTCACCGGGTGGCGAAAGCCGCCCGGCCGCGGCGAAAGCCGTGGGCCGAGCAGCCACCCGCAGCGGCAAAGCCGCTCCGGGTGAAACGGGCAATCTCTACGCGCAGCAACACCAAATAGGCACACGCAGAGCGGCGCGGTCACGTGCCGCGCTCGACGAAACCCCGGCCCGGGGCAAGTGTGCGGGTAGGTGGCACCGAGCCGCACAGTGATGTGCGGCCCAGATGAATGGCGGTCACGGCGCGGCGTTCGCAAGAACATCGCGCCGCACAGAATCCGGCCTATAGGCTTGCTTCACACATTTTCCCGAGCCGGCAGCCGCGCCGCATAGTCGTCGAGCGCTGGTTGCACCAGTGCCACCAGCATGGCCACGCCGGTGTACAGGCCGACCAGTTGCGTCAGCTCGATCAGCTGGGCTTCGTCGAAGTGGGCGCGCAGCCGCGCGAACAGCGCATCGTCGATCTGGCGTGTGGCCACCAGCGCATCGGCCAGCGCCATCGTCGCGAGCAGCGCCTCGCTCCACAGCCGCGCGTCCGGCACGGCGGCGCGGGTGTCGGCGATCTGCTCGGGCGACAGGCCCATGCGTGCCGAGATGGTGCCCACGTGCAAGCGCCATTCGTAGTCGTTGCCGCAGGCCGCGCACACGCGCAGGATCAGCGCCTCGCGCAGCGCGGCATCGAGCACGCGCCGGTCGAGCAGCCCGGTCGGGCCGATCAGCCGGCTGTCGACGAGGAAGTTGAACAGCCCGGCGTTGCGCGCCACGGCGCGGAACAGCACCGGCGGCGTCATCGACGGCGGCAGCAGGCGCGACATGCGCTGCGCCACGTCGTCGGGCAGCGGCGCTTCGAGGGGTGGAATGCGATTCATGGTCATCTCCTTGCTGGATTGCTACATAAACTGTAGCGACATGGATGCTACAATAAACGTAGCAATCTATCCACCGGAGCCGAAACCATGCCGCCCAACGCACGCCAGATGGAGGCCAAGGCGGCGATCAACCAGGCGCTGGCGCTGTTCCAGCGGCGCTGGATGCTTAGGGTGCTGTGGGAGCTGCGCGAGCGCGCGCTGAACTTCAGGACGCTGCGGGCCGCCTGCGGCGACATCTCGCCGACGGTGCTGAACCAGCGTCTGGCAGAGTTGCGCGAGGCGGCGCTGGTCGAAGCCGGCGAGGACGGCTACGCGCTGACGCCGCTGGGCCGCGAGCTGATCGTCGCCTTCGAGCCGCTGTCGCGCTGGGCGCTGCGCTGGCGGCGCAGCCTGTAGGGCCGCTCAGGCCGGCAGCACCAGTGCCTGTCGCACCTGCCAGTGCAGGCCGCTGTCGGCCGCGGCCGGCTGCAGCTGCATCTCCAGCATCGCGCGGTCGGCCTCGTCGATGGCGCGCCACAGGAAGTCGCGCGCATTGCCCGGGTCGCCGGCGATGAACAGCTGCGAAGTCACGTCGCCGAAAGTCGCATGGCGGATCTTGATGTGGATGTGCGGCGTGCGCCCGGGGTAGGGCACCGGCTTGATGCTGCGAAAGCGCAACTGCCCGTTACCATCGCTGCGGCTGGCGCCGAAGCCCTGGAAGCCGGGGTCGTACTGCCCTGCCACCAGGCGCACGCGCGGGTGGCGGTAGGCGGCCAACGCGTCGCATTGCCAGATCTCGACCTCGGCGCCGTCGACGCGGCGGCCGTTGACATCCATCACCTGCAGTTCCAGCCCCAGCAGTTCGCCGCGCGCTTCGAGCGTGCGGCCATCGCGCTGCACGCGGCTCAGGTCGGCGTCCCAGTCGTTCCACTGCTCGCGCCAGGCGCGCGGCGGGTAGAAGGGGCCGTCGGTCATGCCGGCGACGCTGCGGCGCGAACTGGCCAACGCCGGCCAGGCCAGCAGTGCAGCGCCGGCGCCGAGCGTGAAGCGCCTGCGACCAGGCTTCGGAGTGCGGTGCGACAGCATGCTCATGAAGAGCCACCTTACACTGGAATGGTTCCCCATCCGCCGCGCCTGCCGGCCGGCCCACCCCCCCCCGATGAACCCCGACGCCCACATCCTCTGGCGCGGCCCGCGCTGGACGCTGGCGGTGCTGCTCGCCTGCCTGGGCATGCTCGGGCCGTTCTCGATCGACACCTACATCCCGGCCTTTTCGGGGATTGCGCGCTCGCTGGGCGCCACGCCGGTGCAGATGCAGCAAACGTTGTCGGCCTACCTGTTCGGCTTTGCTGCGCTCAACCTGTTCCATGGCGCGCTGTCCGACAGCCTGGGCCGCCGCCCGGTGATCCTGTGGGGCATCGGCGTGTTCGCGCTGGCCTCGGTGGGCTGCGCGCTGTCGCAGACCATCGGCCAGCTGGTGTTCTTCCGCGCGCTGCAGGGCATGAGTGCGGGCGCTGGCATGGTGGTGTCGCGCGCCATCATCCGCGACATGTTCCCGCCGGCCGACGCGCAGCGCGTGATGTCGCAGGTGACGATCTACTTCGGCGTCGCGCCGGCGGTGGCGCCGATGGTCGGCGGCTGGCTCTTCGTCAGCGTCGGCTGGCACGCCATCTTCTGGTTCCTGGCGCTGATCAGCGCGGCGCTGTGGTGGGCCGTCTGGCGCAAACTGCCCGAGACGCTGCACGCCACGCAGCGCCAGCCGGTGCATGTGGGCCCGCTGCTGCGCGGCTACGTGCAGATGATGCGCAACCCGCATTTCATGATGCTGGCGCTGGCCAGCGGCATCCCCTTCAACGGTATGTTCCTGTACGTGCTGAGCGCGCCGGTGTGGCTGGGCGAGATCCTGCAGCTGCAACCGACGCAGTTCTTCTGGTTCTTCTGCATGAGCGTGTCCGGCATCATGCTCGGTGCCTGGCTGTCGGGCAGGCTGGCCGGGCGCATCAAGCCCAAGCACCAGATCCGCCACGGCTTCGTCATCATGCTCGGCACCTCGCTGGTCAACGTGGCGATGAACCTGCTGAGCACGCCGCACCCGTTCTGGGCGATGCTGACGGTGTCGGTCTTCTCCTTCGGCTGGGCACTGATGGTGCCGGTGGTGACGCTGCTGGTGCTGGACCTGGTGCCCGAGCGGCGCGGCATGGCCAGTTCGGTGCAGGCCTTCATCGGCAGCATGGCCAACGGCCTGGTCGCCGGCGTGATCGCGCCGCTGGTCATGCATTCGGCCGCGGGGCTGGCGCTGACCTCGATCGGCATGCTGGGCATCGGCATCGTTGCCTGGGTCTGGGTCAAGCCGCGCGTGACCTGAGCCTGCATTCCCGGACGCGCGTCGCTCAAGCCGCGGGTGCCACGGCCGATACGGGCGCATGAGTTCCGAAAACGCCGCGGCCGAGGCCGTTGCTGCGCCCAGCCGCTTCAACCCCAAGCTGATGATCGTCGCCGGCGGCGCGGCGTTGCTGTCGGTGTCCGTGCTGGCTGCTTTGCTGGTCTGGCTGTGGCCGCAGCCGCCGGCCAAGACCAAGGCCAAGGCGGTGCCGCACGCAGCCGCGCCGGCTTCGGCGGCGGCCGAGCCTGTGCTCACAGCCGCCTCGGCGCCGGACGACGCGGCCAGCGCAGCGGCCGACGCCCCGCCCGAGCCACCAGAGCCCCAACCCGGGCCGCCGCGCGCGGCGCCGCCGGTGCGGCTGGCCGAGGTGCCGATCGACCGGCTGCAGCGCCGCCTCGGCGAGGTGCTGGGCGCGAAGGGCGCGGTGCAGACGGGTCAGGCGGGCGAATTGCGCGTGCTCGCGCGCAGCGACCGCATGCAACCGGTCAGTCATGCACACAGGCCCGTGGCCGCCGCGCCCGACGCGTCGGCGCCCGAGCACTGGAGCTATGGCGGCATGACCGGCCCACGGGTGTGGGGCCGCCTGAAGCGCGAGTACAGCGCCTGCGCGGTCGGCCAGCGCCAGAGCCCGATCGACATCCGCGACGGCATCGCGCTGGACCTGGAGCCGGTGCAGTTCGACTACCGCCCGGGCAGCTTCTCGGTCATCGACACCGGCTACACGGTGCAGGTCGACGTGGCGGCAGGCAACGCGATCGAGGTCAACGGCCGGCGCTACGCGCTGCAGCAGTTCCACTTCCACCGTCCGTCCGAAGAGCGCATCGACGGGCGCCAGTTCGAGATGGACGTGCACCTGGTGCACCGCGACGCCGAAGGCCGCATGGCGGTGGTGGTGGTGTTGCTGGAACGCGGCGCCGCCCAGCCGCTGCTGCAGACGGTGTGGAACAACCTGCCGCTGGAAAGGCATGAAGCCGTCGCCGCGCGTGCGCCGCTCGACCCCAGCCAGCTGCTGCCGGCCGACCGCCGCTACTACACCTACATGGGCTCGATGACCACGCCGCCCTGCACCGAGGGCGTGCTGTGGCTGGTGATGCAGCAGCCGGTGACGGTGTCGGCCCGGCAGATCGACACCTTCTCGCGGCTGTACCCGATGAACGCGCGGCCGATCCAGCGCGCTGCCGGGCGCATGATCAAGCAGTCGAACTGAGCGGCGACGGCTCCGCGCCGAAGGTCTGCGATCTGTCGCGCGTCAAGGCGCGCCCCGGGTGGCCTGTCGACAATGGCCCACGTCCCAGGCGGGGTGGTGTGGCCATGAAGAAGGTGATCGGCATCAGTCTCGGTTCCAGCCGGCAGGATCATGCGTTCGAAACGCCCTTCCTGGGGCAGACGCTGCGCGTGCGCCGCCTCGGCGCCGACGGCAAGCTCGACGCGGCGGCGCGCCTGCTGCGCCAGTGGGACCGCAAGTGCGACGCCATCGGCCTGGGCCTGGTCAGCGACAGCGACCTGCTGGGCAGCGGGCCGCGCGATGGCGTCGCGGCCGCGCGGCTGGCCCGCTCGGTGCGGCACACGCCGGTCAGCAACGGCGCGCGGCTGGCCGACATCTTCCTGGAATGGGCGGTGCGCCACGCGCAGGCCGAGCTCGGCCACCTCTTCGACAACGCCAGGGTGCTGTTCTTCAGCGGCCTGGCCCACCAGAAGCTGGCGCTGTCGATGGCCGAGTACACGCCGAACCTGCGCTTTGCCGACCCGCTGCTGCAGCTCGGCGTGCCCAAGCTGCTGGGCTCGCTGGAGCAGCTCGACCTGTACGCCAGCGGCGCCCACGCGGTGGCCGGCTGGCTGCCGCCGCGCCTGCTGCCCGACGGCGCGCTGAAGCAGTGGGCCCGCCATGCGCTGCGCCGCGCGATGACGCATGCGCATGTCGTGGTGGCGCCGGTGCACGAGCTCGACGACATGGGGCTGGAGGAGCTGGCCGGCAAGACGCTGATCACGACCACCGTCAACGAGCAGCGGCTGGCGCAGTTCCGCGACAAGGGCGTGCACCTGGTGATCGACGGTGCGCCGCAGATCCAGGGCCATGTGCTGGACCCGTCCGTGCTGGACGCGATGATCATGGCCGCCACCGGCAAGTCCTCGAGCCTGCTGCTCGACGACGACTACCTCGAGGTGCTGGTCGGCGAAGGCCTGGTGCCGCGGCTGCTGTACCCGGGCGGCTTCAAGCGTCGCAACCGCTTCGCCTTCGTCATCCATCCGCTGTCGCAGGAGTACTTCAAGATCATCAAGCCGGTGGAGGTGCTGTCGCGCGTGACCCCGCCGCTGATGATGGACACGCTGGAGAAGGTGATGGCCTATGCGCCGCCTTTTGTGTACTCGCGCGTCGAGGGCATCCAGAGCCCGACCGGCGTCGAGGCCGAAGGCTGGTTGATCAGCGTGGGCGGCACGCCGCACGAGATCATGAGCCACAGCCCGGAGTTCACCTACCGCCGCCTGCTGGCCGCCGCCGAGATGGCGCGCAAGCTGGGCGCGCAGATCATGGGGCTGGGTGCCTTTACCAAGGTGGTGGGCGACGCCGGCGTCACCGTGGCGCGGCGTGCGCCCTTGCCGATCACCACCGGCAACAGCTACAGCGCCAGCGGTGCGCTGTGGGCCGCGCACGATGCCTTGCTGCGCATGGGCCTGCTGCCGCGGCCGAAGGGCAGCGGGCGCATCAGGTTCAAGGCCATGGTGGTCGGCGCCACCGGCGCCATCGGCGCGGCCTGCGCGCGGCTGCTGGCGCGCGCCGCCGACAAGGTGTACCTGGTGTCGCCCGAGACCGCCAAGCTGCTGGCGCTGAAGGCTTCGATCCTGCAGGAGACGCCCGACGCCAAGCTGGTGCTGAGCGCGCGCGCCGACGAGCACCTGGCCGAGATGGACATGGTGGTCACCGCCACCTCGGGTGCGGGCAAGAAGGTGCTCGACATCATGAAGGCCAAGCCGGGCTGCGTGATCACCGACGTGGCGCGGCCGCTGGACCTGTCGCCCGAGGACGTGGCCAGGCGCCCCGACGTGCTGGTCATCGAAAGCGGCGAGATCCGCCTGCCCGGCGAGGTGCGCATGAAGAACATCGGCCTGCCGCCGGGCGTGGTCTACGCCTGCCTGGCCGAGACCATCGTGCTGGCGCTGGAAGGGCGCTTCGAGAACTACACCGTCGGCCGCGCCATCGAGTGGGCCAAGGTGCACGAGATCTACAAGCTCGGCCTGAAGCACGGCATGCAGCTGGCGGCGATCTCCGGCGTCAAGGGCGTGTACAGCGACGAGGACATCGCGCGCGTGCGCCGGCTGGCGCTGGCGGCACGCGCCCGGCGGCGCCGGCGCGCGGCCAGCGTCGCGAAGGCGGCGTAGCCCGGGCGGCTCAG
>CAYUPF010000087.1:0-16859 GCA_964446545.1 uncultured Rubrivivax sp. | reverse complement strand
CCGGCCTTTTCGAGCGGGCCGCGCATGTTGTACATGTCCAGCCCCAGCACGCCGGCCGCCAGCTTGGCGCGCTTTTCGCCCTCGTTGGCCTCGCGCGCCGCGGCGGCTTCGGCCACCTGCGCCGCCATGGCCGCGGGCACCACGACCACGCCGTCGTCGTCGGCCACCACCACGTCGCCGGGGTTGACCTCGGCGCCGGCGCAGATCACGCGCACGTTCACCGAACCCAGCGTGGCCTTGATCGTTCCCTTGGCGCTGATGGCCTTGCTCCACACCGGGAACTGCATCGCCGTCAGGTCCTTGACGTCGCGGCAGCCGCCGTCGATGACCAGGCCCTTGGCGCCGCGCGCGCGGAAGCTCGTGGCCAGCAGGTCGCCGAAGAAGCCGTCGGTGTTTTCGGCCGTGCAGGCGGCGACGACGACGTCGCCTTCCTGCAGCTGCTCGGCAGCGACGTGCATCATCCAGTTGTCGCCGGGGTGCAGCAGCACCGTGACCGCGGTGCCGCATAGCTGCGCGCCGCTGTAGATCGGCCGCATGTAGGGCTTCATCAGCCCGACGCGGCCCATGGCCTCGTGCACCGTGGCCACGCCGAACTGCGACAACTTCTGCACCGCGGCCGGGTCGGCACGCTCGATGTGGCGCCGCACGACGCCCAGGCTGTAACCGCTCATCTCACTTCCCCTTGGCCTTGAGCGCGGCATCGAGCCGCGGATAGACACGCCTTGCGTTGGCTTCGTAGACCTTGTGCCGGTCGTCGCCGACGACGATGCTGCTGGCCTCGATGTAGCGCCTGGTGTCGTCGTAGTAGTGGCCGGTCTCGGGGTCGATGCCGCGCACCGCGCCGATCATCTCGCTGGCGAACAGGATGTTGTCCACCGGGATCACCTTCGTCAGCAGGTCGATGCCCGGCTGGTGGTACACACAGGTGTCGAAGAAGATGTTGTTCAGCAGGTGGTCCTTGAGCAGCGGCTTCTTCAGCTCCTGCGCCAGGCCGCGGAAGCGCCCCCAGTGGTAGGGCACCGCGCCGCCGCCGTGCGGGATGATGAAGCGCAGTGTCGGGAAGTCCTTGAACAGGTCGCCGCTCAGGCATTGCATGAAAGCCGTGGTGTCGGCGTTGAGGTAGTGCGCGCCGGTGGTGTGGAAGCAGGCGTTGCAGCTGGTGCTGACATGCACCATCGCCGGCACGTCGTACTCGACCATCTTCTCGTAGATCGGGTACCAGTGGCGGTCGGTCAGCGGCGGGCTGGTCCAGTGGCCGCCCGAGGGGTCGGGGTTCAGGTTGATGCCGACGTTGCCGTACTGCTCGACGCACTTCACCAGCTCGGGGATGCAGCTGGCCGGGTCGACACCGGGGCTCTGCGGCAGCATCGCCGCCGGGATGAAGTGCTTGGGAAAGAGCTGGCTGACGCGGTAGCACAGCTCGTTGCAGATCGCCGCCCAGGTGCTGGACACCTGAAAGTCGCCGATGTGGTGCGCCATGAAGCTGGCGCGCGGGCTGAAGATGGTCAGGTCGCTGCCACGCTCCTTCATCAGGCGCAGCTGGTTCTTCGCTATCGACTCGCGCAGCTCGTCGTCGCTGATCTTCAGCTCGGACACCTTCGGCATCGCCGCCGGATCCTTTATGCCGGAGATCTGCCGGTTGCGCCAGTCTTCCAGCGCCTTCGGTGCGGTGGTGTAGTGGCCGTGGCAGTCGATGATCATCGTGGTTCTCCCATGTTCGCTCAGGCCGGTTCCATGCCGTGGCGCCGCTTCAGGTCGGCTGTGGCCGGCGATTGCAGGAAGGCGATCAACCCGCCCGCGGCCCCGGCCTGCGTCGAGCGGCTGCACACCCCGGCGCTGAAGATGGTGACGATGGCGCAACCCGCGGGCATGGGCCCGACCAGTTCGATGCCCTGCAGGTGCATCAGTTCACTGCGCTGCTGGAAGCCGAGCTCGACCTGGCCCTGCGCCACCATCGAGCCCACCGGCACACCGGGCGGCGCCTGCACCAGACGCTCGCGCAACACATCGGCCAGCTTCCAGCGCTCGAACATCTGCAGCAGCGCGGTGCCGCTGGGGCCGGTGGAATAGCCGATGCTGCGCGCCGCCTGCACGGCCGCGCGCAGCGCGGCCTCGCTGGCGATGTCGGGCCGTGGCGCGCCCGCGCGCACGGCCACCGCCACGCCCGACTGCACCAGGTCGGCGCGGCTGCCGGCGACCACGTGGCCGCCAGCCTGCAGCCTGTCGATGGCGTCGGCCGCCAGCACCACCAGATCGAAGGCCTCGCCGGCGGCGACACGCCTGGCGGCATCGACGCCGCCGACCGATTCGACACGCACTGCGACGCCGCTGCGCTGGCGCCACAGCTCGACCAGATCGGCCAGCAGCGTTCGCGTCGCCATCGACGAAATGCAGTGCAGAGAGGGGCTGGTCATGCGCTCCGGAGGGTGGGTTGGGCGGCGCATTATCGGCAGCCGCAGCTGTGATCACAACCGCAGTTCGGCACTATCAGCTATCGCAAAACGGCATGGCTCGCCGTTGTGCGTCAGGGTCCGATCAACTCGGCCAGCGTGGTCTGCGCCAGGCCGGCGCGCTGCCTGAAAGCCTGGGTGCGCGGGTCCGGCGCCAGCAGCAGCTGGTCGATCAGCGGCTCGGCCGGCGTCAGCGCCGGGTCGCACAGCAGCAGGTGGCGCCGCAGCGCCTCCTCGTCCAGCCGCCCGACCCAGCCGAGGCGCAACAGCTGCTCCAGCAGCGCCTCCACCTGCAGCGGATCGACGCGCAGTGCGGCGGCCAGCTGCGCCAGCGTCAGGCCGTGCGGCGGCGCGATGCGCTGGCGCTGCAACTCGCGCAGCAATGCCAGCGCCAGCGCGAAGCGCTGCCCCGGCGCGTCGCTGGGCGGCGTCAGATGCATCTGCAGGCTGGGCGCATAGGCGGCGATGACGGCGCCGAAGAGCACGATCAGCCAGCCCAGGTAGATCCACAGCAGCAGGATCGGCAAGGTGGCGAAGGCGCCGTAGATCATCGAGATGCCCGGCATCGCGCCCACGTACCAGGCGAGCACGCGCTTGGCCACCTCCAGCCCCACGGCGACGAAGATCCCGCCGGCCAGCGCATGGCGCCAGCGCACATCGGTGTTGGGCACGTAGCGGAACAGCGCCGACATGCCCAGCCACAGCAGCACGAATTCCAGCGTCTGCAGCGCCAGCGCCAGCCCGCCGGGCAAGGCGTCGACGACGCCGCGCGAGGCCGTCAGCGCCAGCGAGCTGAGCGTCAGGCTGATGCCCAGCAGCAGCGGGCCGAGCGTGATCGCCGCCCAGTACACCAGCACGCGCTGCGCGATCGGCCGCGGCTTGCGCACGCGCCAGATGCCGTTGAGCGTGCGGTCGATGGTCAGCATCAGCGCCAGCGCGCTGGCCAGCAGCACCACCAGCCCGGCGCTGCCCAGCCGGTTGGCCTGGGACGCAAACTGCGTCAGCGTGCCCAGCACCGGCTTGGCGATGCCGTCGGGTATCAGGCTCTGCAGAAAGTACTGCTGCAGCGCACCCTGGAACCTGGCGAACATCGGGAAGGCCGAGAACAGCGCCAGCATCACCGTGAGCAGCGGCACCAGCGCGATCAGCGTGGTGAAGGTCAGGCTGCTGGCGGTGATGCCGAGGCGGTCCTCGCGGAAGCGCTGGCGCAGCGTGCGCGCGGTGTCGAACCAGGGCCAGTTGCGCAGGGTCTGCAGCAGCGTCGCCATCTGTTCGGCGCCCTGGTGCCACAGGCTCTCGCGCATCGTCATGCTGGCTATGATGCCAGCATGGTCGTCGCACCCGAATTCACCGCAGCCGCCGACGGCGACGCCAGTCTGCGCTGGTCGCGTGGGCTCGCCCTGGCCAGCCTGCTGGGGCTGATCGTGCTGGGTCTGGCCTGGGAGCTGTGGCTGGCGCCCACCGGTTCGGGCACGCTGGCGCTGAAGGTGTTGCCGCTGCTGCCGGCCCTGCCGGGGCTTTGGCGAGGTCGGCTCTACACCTACCGCTGGCTCAGCCTGCTGGTCTGGCTGTATTTCAGCGAAGGCGTGGTGCGTGCCGTCACCGACCCCGGCCTGTCGGCCACGCTGGCCACCGTGCAGGTGCTGCTGTGCCTGCTGCTGTTCGTTGCCTGCGTGCTGCAGGTGCGGCGCCACCGCCGCTTGCGCGAGGCCACGGCATGAGCGCAGCCTTCCTCCAGGCGCTGCGCGACTGCGTAGGCGCCGACCATGTGCTGAGCGAAGGCGACCTCTCGGCCTACGAGTTGGATTGGCGCAAACGCTTCCACGGCCACGCACGGGCCGTCGTGCGACCGGCCAACACCGCCGAAGTGGCGGCGGTGCTGCGCGCCTGTGCGGCGCACGGTGCCAGCGTGGTGGCGCAGGGCGGCAACACCGGCCTGGTCGGCGGCGGCGTGCCCGATGCCAGCGGCACGCAGCTGCTGCTGAGCCTGACGCGCATGCACCGCGTGCGCGGCATCGACGCTGCCAACCTGACGATGACGGTCGAAGCCGGCTGCGTGCTGCAGGCGGTGCAGCGCTCCGCCAGCGATGCCGGTCTGATGTTTCCGCTGAGCCTGGCGGCCGAAGGCAGCTGCACCATCGGCGGCAACCTGGCCACCAATGCCGGCGGCACGCAGGTACTGCGCTACGGCAATGCGCGCGAGCTGTGCCTGGGGCTGGAAGTGGTGACTGCCGACGGCCAGGTGTGGGACGGGTTGTCGGGCCTGCGCAAGGACAACACCGGCTACGACCTGCGCGACCTGTTCATCGGCAGCGAAGGCACGCTGGGCATCATCACCGCGGCCACGCTGAAGCTCAGCCCCAAGCCCGCAGCCGTAGGCACGGCGCTGGCCGCGGCTTCATCACTGCAACAGTGTGTGGCGCTGCTCGGCCTGGCGCAGGCGCGGCTGGGCGCAGCGCTGACCGGCTTCGAGGTCATGAACCGCTTCTCGCTGGACCTGGTGGCGAAGCACTTCCCCGCCCTGCCCCAGCCGCTGGCCGATGCACCTTGGACGGTGCTGCTGGAACAGTCGGACAGCGAAGGCGAAACCCAGGCGCGCGCGCGTTTCGAGTCGCTGCTGGAAGCCGCGATGGACGCCGGCTGCATCGACGATGCGGTGGTTGCGGAGAGTCTGGCGCAGTCGCAAGCCCTGTGGCAGCTGCGCGAATCGATTCCGCTGGCGCAGGCCCAGGAAGGCCCGAACATCAAGCACGACATCGCATTGCCGGTGTCGGCGATACCGGGCTTCGTCGAGCGCACCGATGCCGCGCTGGCACTGGCCTTTCCCGGCATGCGGCTGGTGAACTTCGGCCACCTCGGCGACGGCAACCTGCACTACAACGTGCAGGCGCCCGAGGCCATGCCGGCGCAGGCCTTCATGGACCGCCACGAGCATGCGGTGAACACGCTGGTCTACGACGCGGTGGGCGCCGCGGGCGGCTCGATCTCGGCCGAACACGGCGTCGGCGCGCTGAAGCGCGAGGAGCTGGCCGAACGCAAGTCGCCGGTGGCACTGCAGCTGATGCGCGCCATCAAGCAGGCGCTGGACCCGCAGGGACGGCTCAACCCGGGGCGGGTTCTGTAGCGGCCTCGGCGATCAGCCAGTTTAGGAACTCGCGCACCTCGCTCTTGTGGCGCGAGGCCTGCGACTGGAACAGATAGTAGCTGCGCGGCGAGACCATGCTGGCGCTGAAGGGCGCCACCAGCCTGCGCTGCGCGATCAGCTCGTTGACCAGTGGCAGCCGGCCCAGCGCCACGCCCTGACCGTTGACCGCAGCCTGGATCAGCTGGTCGTACATCGAGAAGTGCAGCACGCTCGCCGGCTTGAGCCCTTCGAGCTTCATCGCGCGCAGCCAGGGGGGCCACTCGAGCAGGTGCGAGCCCGGGCCGCTGTCCAGGTGCAGCAGGCAGTGGTGGCGCAGGTCCTCGGGCTGCTTCAGCGGCCGCGCCGCATCGCGCCGCAGCTTCGGCGCGCACACCGGCGTCACGACCTCGCCGAACAGGCGCAGGCCTTCGCTGCCGGCGCCCTCCTCGGTGTGGTAGCGGATGGCCACGTCGACACCGTCGCGGTCCAGGTTGACGACGCCGTAGCTGGCGGAGATGCGTACGTCCACGTCGGGGCGCGACGCGGTGAAGCCGGCCAGCCGCGGGATCAGCCACAGCCCGGCGAAGCCCGCGGTGGTGGTCACGACCACGGTCTTGATGCGTCGTTCACCGCGCAGCGCGGCGCTGGTCTGGTGCAGCTGCTGCAGCACCTCGACCACCGTGCGCTGCAGTTGCAGGCCCTGTTCGCTGAGGCGCAAGGCGCGGTGCAGCCGCTGGAACAGCGGCACGCCGAAGAAGCTTTCGAGCGCCGCCACTTGGCGGCTGACGGCCGACTGCGTCAGCGCCAGCTCGTCGGCCGCCTTGGTGAAGCTCAGGTGCCGCGCGGCGGCCTCGAAGGCCTCGAGCTGGTCGAGCGGCGGCAGGTCGTAGGTGCGGTTGCGCATCGGTATTCACATTCCGTTCTCGCATGCAAGACATTCGAACATACCGTTTGAGAAGGCGACACCCGCAGAGCAAACTTCGTTTCACTCGATGCGGTACACCGTGCCGGGTGAGGTCAACGAATGCAGATTCTGCATGCAAAGGAGCCCGCAATGAACACCGATCTGAAGCTTCCCGCGATCACGTTGCACCATGGCCAATCGCATCGCATCGATGCCGGCAAGGGACTGCTGGTGCAGTGCCTGGCCGGCACGCTGTGGCTGACGCAGGACAACGACCCGCGCGACATCGTGCTGGAGCCGGGCGAAGAGGCGACGATCGAACGCGATGGCCTGAGCATCGTCTCCGCGCTCAGCGACGCGCAGTTCGCGCTGCTGTCGGGCCCGCACTGAAACCCGCTGGAGGACGGCGATGAGCTACACCATCGAGCACTATCCGACGCGCTGGATCGACGTCTGGCAGCTGCCCGGCGGGCGCCGGGTGATCGTGCGGCCGGTACTGCCGCAGGATGCCGAACTGGAGCGCTCGCTGGTGCGTGCGCTGTCGCCGGCCTCGCGCTACCAGCGCTTCTTTGCGCCGATCCGCGAGCTGCCCGAAGGCTGGCTGCAGCGGCTGACGCAGATCGACTACCACCGGCAGCAGGCCTTCATCGTCGAGACCTTTGCCGGTGATCAGGCGCTGGCGGTGGCCGAGGCGCGCTACGTGGTCGACGCTTCCGGCGAAGAATGCGAGTTCGCGGTGGTGGTGGCCGACGACTGGCAGCACCTGGGGCTGGCGCGCCGGCTGATGCAGACCCTGATGCAAAGTGCGGCCGAGGCCGGCCTGCAGCGCATGGCGGGCGACGTGCTGGCCACGAACCGCGCGATGCTGTCGTTGGCGCAAGGCCTGGGCTTCAAGGCCGTGCGCCACCCCGACGGCGGTGCCCAGGTGCTGCGCGTGCAGCGAGCGTTGCAGCGGCTCGACGCGCCGGCTGCCGTCGCTACTGCACCGGCCCTTTCAGCGCCGCCGGAATCGGCAAGGACATGATCTCGATGCCTTCGTCGAGCAGCGCCTGGCGCTCCTCGGCCGAGGCCAGCCCGCGGATGCCGCGCGCCTCGATCTCGCCGTAGTGGATGCGGCGCGCCTCCTCGGGGAAGCGCTCGCCGACGTCGTCGGTGTTGTCGAGCATGCGCCGCACCGCGGCCACCCACTGCGTCTGCAACGGCGGCGCGACTGCCGGCGCCGGCGCGGCGGCGGGGGCCGGCTCGCGCGGGGCCGACAGGTTCAGGCGCGGCGCCGTCGGCATGCGGCTGATGATGCGGTCGGCGCACAGCGGGCATTCGATCAGCCCGCTGCCGTTCTGCGCCATGAATTCGTCGTCCGAGGCGAACCAGCCCTCGAAGCCGTGGCCATTGGCGCAGCGCAGGTTCAGCACTTTCATCGGGACATTGTCTCCATCGGCGCCGCGTCTGCAGCGCGCCAGTCCAATGCCCACAGGCCGGCCCGCCATTTCTGCAGCCACAGCAGGCCGACCAGCGTCTTCACGTCGCTGAGCTCTCCGCGCGCGGCATGGGCTTCGAGTTCGGCCTCGCTGAGCAAACACAGCTCGATGAACTCGCCGGCGTCCAGGCGCTGCGCACCGGCTTGCAGGCCGCGCGCGAACCAGATCTCGATGCCTTCGGTGGAGTAGGCGGCGGCATTGTGGATCACGCCGGCACGCGCCCATTCGCGCGCCCGGTAGCCGGTTTCCTCGAGCAGCTCGCGCTGCGCGCAGGCCAGCGTGGATTCGTCCGGGTCGATCTTGCCGGCCGGAAACTCGAGCATCACCCGGCCCACCGGATAGCGGAACTGGCGCTCCAGCACCAGACGGCCGTCGTCGAGCAGCGGCACGATCGCCACCGCCCCCGGGTGCACCACGTATTCGCGCGTGGCGGCGGCGCCGTCGGGCAGCCGCACGTCGTCGCGCCGCACTTCGAGGAAGTTGCCCTTGTGCAGCACCCGGCCGCCGAGGGCGTGTTCGCGCAGGTGGGGGTCGTCGCTCATGAAGGGCGTGGCCCGGGCTTCAACCGGCCAGCGCCTTGACGATGGCGTCGCGGCACATGTTCATCAGCCCGCCGGGCAGCAGCCCGAAGACCAGCACGGCTACACCGTTGAGCGCCAGCAGCGCGCTCACACCGCGGCTGCGCACCAGGGCTTCGCTGCGCGACGGGGCGTCGAAGTACATGAGCTTGACGACGCGGATGTAGTAGTACGCGCCGACCAGCGACATCAGCACCGCAAACACCGCCAGCCAGATGTGCCCAGCCAAGCCAGTGGACACCAGCGCCTGCAGCACCGACAGCTTGGCATAGAAGCCCACCAGCGGCGGCACGCCGGCCAGCGAGAACATGAACACCGTCATCACGCCGGCCACCCAGGGGCTGCGCTGCGCCAGGCCGGCCAGGTCGGCAATCTCCTCGCTCTCGAAGCCCTGCGACGACAGGTACAGGATCAGGCCGAAGGTGCCCAGCGTGGTGAGCACATAGGCCACCATGTAGAACAGCGCCGAGCTGTAGGCATTGCCGGCCGACAGCGTGTTGCCGTTGACCACGCCCACGCTCATGCCCAGCAGCACCCAGCCCATCTGCGCGATGGTGGAATAGGCCAGCATGCGCTTCAGGTTGCTCTGCGCGATGGCCGCCAGGTTGCCGACCACCAGCGAAGCCACCGCCATGACGATGAACATCTGCTGCCAGTCCACTGCCACGCCGGACATGCCCTCGACCAGCAGCCGGATGGCGATGGCGAAGGCCGCCAGCTTGGGCGCGCTGCCGATGAGCAGCGTCACCGCCGTCGGCGCGCCGTGGTAGACATCGGGCACCCACATGTGGAAGGGCACGGCACCGAGCTTGAAGGCCAAGCCGGCGACGATGAAGACGATGCCGAAGGTCAGCACCTCCTTGTTGATGCGGCCGGTGGCTATGGCCTTGAAGACCTCGCCCAGATCCAGCGAACCGGTGGCGCCGTACATCATCGACAGGCCATAGAGCAGGAAGCCACTGGCCAGCGCGCCGAGCACGAAGTACTTCATCGCGGCCTCGGTGGCGATGGCGTGGTCGCGGCGCATCGCCGTCAGCGCGTACAGCGACAAGGTCATCAGCTCCAGGCCGAGGTAGATGACGAGGAAGTTGTTCGCCGACACCATCACCGAGATGCCCAGATAGACGAACAGCGACAGCGTGAAGTACTCGCCCTTGAGCATGTCGCGCGTGGACAGGTAGGCCTGCGCATAGGCGATGCTGACCATCATCGCGACCGCGGCGAAGAAGGCCAGCAGGTGGCCCAGCGGGTCGGCCACGACCATGGCCTGCATGCCGTACATCGTGGCGCCGGCGTCGAAGTCGCCGAGATGCATCAGCGCCACCACCGCCAAGGTGGCCTGGGTCAGCCAGAAAGTGGCGCGGCGCAACGGGTCGCGCACCCACAGGTCGACCAGCGTGATCAGGCAGGCCATCCCCAGCAGCAGCATCTCCGGATAGATCACCGGCCAGTTCATCGCGTCCATGGGGCTGCTCATGTCTAGTTGATCTTCGAGATGGCCACATGCCTGAGCAACTCGCTCACCGACACCTGCATCACATCGGTGAAGGGCTTCGGATACACCCCCATCCACAGCACGGCTGCGGCCAGCAGCGCGAGCATCAGGAACTCACGGGCATTGATGTCGGTGAGTTGCTTGACGTGGTCGTTGGCGACGGCGCCGAAGTACACGCGCTTGACCATCCACAGTGTGTAGGCGGCACCGGAGATCAGCGCGGTGGCGGCCAGCACGGCGAGCCAGAAGTTGGCCTTGACGGCACCCAGGATGACCATCCACTCGCCGACGAAGCCGGCCGTGCCCGGCAGGCCGCAGTTGGCCATGGCGAACAGCACTGCGAAGGCGGTGAACTTGGGCATGGTGTTGACGACGCCGCCATAGGCCGCGATGTCACGCGAGTGCACGCGGTCGTACAACACGCCGATGCACAGGAACATGGCGCCGGAGACGAAGCCGTGGCTGATCATCTGCACGATGCCGCCGGCCACGCCGAGCTCGTTGAAGATGAAGAAGCCCAGCGTGACGAAGCCCATGTGCGCGATCGACGAGTACGCCACCAGCTTCTTCATGTCCTGCTGCACCAGCGCCACCAGGCCGATGTAGATCACGGCGATCAGGCTCAGCGCGATGACGAAGGCGGCCCATTCGCGGCTGGCGTCGGGTGCGATCGGCATCGAAAAGCGCAGGAAGCCATAGGCACCCAGCTTCAGCATGATCGCCGCCAGCACCACCGAGCCGCCGGTGGGCGCCTCGACGTGGGCGTCGGGCAGCCAGGTGTGCACCGGCCACATCGGCACCTTCACCGAGAACGCGGCGAAGAAGGCGAAGAACAGCAGCACCTGCGCATGCGCCGGCAGCGGCAGCTTGTGCCAGGTGAGGATGTCGAAACTGCCGCCGGAGCTGATGTACAGATAGACCAGCGCCACCAGCATCAGCAGCGAGCCCAGCAGCGTGTAGAGGAAGAACTTGAAGGCCGCGTAGACGCGGTTGGGCCCGCCCCAGACGCCGATGATGATGTACATCGGGATCAGCGTGGCCTCGAAGAAGACGTAGAACAGCAACCCGTCGAGCGCGCTGAACACGCCCACCAGCAACCCGGACAGCAGCAGGAACGCGCCCATGTACTGGTTGACGCGCTGCGTGATCACTTCCCAGCCGGCGATGACGACGATGACGGTGATGAAGGCCGTGAGCAGCACGAACCACACCGAGATGCCGTCGACGCCGAGGCGGTAGCGCACGTTGAAGCGCGAGATCCAGGGCAGGTCCTCCTGGAATTGCATCGCGGCGGTGCTGACGTCGAAACCGGTGATCAGCGGAATGGTGACGAGGAAGCTGGCCAACGCCGCCAGCAGCGCGATCCAGCGTACGACCCCCGCCTGCTCGTCCCGTCCCAGCGCCAGCAACACCGCACCGGCGATGATCGGCAGCCAGATGGCGACACTCAAAAGACCCATTTGTTGTTCTCCGCGGCAGCTGCTGCTCGTCAACGACCGATCAGGCCCGACAGGTAGGGCCACAGCTGCCAGCTCAGCAAGACGAACACGCCGAGCACCATCACCAGTGCGTACCAGTAGAGAAAGCCGGTCTGCAGCAGGCGCATGGCCGCGCCCAGGCCGCCGACGGCGCGCGCCGAGCCGTTGATGATCCCGTCGATCAGCCCCTGGTCGCCGCCCTTCCACAGCCCCGTGCCCATGCCACGCGCAAGTTTCGCGAGCACGTTCTCGTTGAACCAGTCGAAGTAGTACTTGTTGTCGAGCACACGGTAGACGAAGGCAAAGCGCGAACGGATGGTCGCGGGCAGCTCGGGCTTGAGGATGTACAGCACATAGGCCACCAGCACGCCGGCGACCATCAGCCAGAAGGGCAAGGTGCTGACCGCATGCATGGCCATGCCCCAGGCGCCGCGGAACTCGCGGGCCATCTCGGCCATCGCCGGGTGCAGCGGCAGCACGACGATCGAGTCCTTGAAGAAGCCGCCATAGAGCATCGGCTGGATCATCAGGTAGCCGATGCCCACCGAGGCGATGGCCAGCAGCACCAGCGGCACGGTCACCACGGCCGGAGATTCATGCGGCTCGTGAACATGCATGTGGCCGTGCTCATCGGGGTGATCGTGCTCGCCCGGGAAGGGCTTGTGGCGGAAGCGCTCCGGCCCGTGGAACACCAGGAAGTACATGCGGAAGCTGTACAGCGCCGTGACGAAGACGCTGGCCGTCACCGCGAAGTAGGCGAAGCCCGAGCCCGGCAGCTTGCTGAAGTGCACCGCCTCGATGATGCTGTCCTTGGAATAGAAGCCGGCGAAGAAGGGCACCGCGATCAGCGCCATCGAGCCGAGCAGCGAGGTGATCCAGGTGATCGGCATGTACTTGCTTAAGCCCCCCATGTTGCGGATGTCCTGGTCGTGGTGCATGCCCAGGATCACCGAGCCCGCGCCCAGGAACAGCAGCGCCTTGAAGAAGGCGTGCGTCATCAGGTGGAACACCGCCACCGAATAGGCCGACGCACCCAGCGCCACCGTCATGTAGCCCAGCTGCGACAGCGTGGAATAGGCGACGACGCGCTTGATGTCGTTCTGGATGACGCCGAGGAAACCCATGAACAGCGCGGTGATCGCACCGATGATCAGCACCAGGTTCAGCGCCGTGTCCGACAGCTCGAACAGCGGCGACATGCGCGCCACCATGAAGATGCCGGCCGTGACCATGGTGGCGGCGTGGATCAGCGCAGAGATCGGCGTCGGGCCTTCCATCGAATCGGGCAGCCACACGTGCAGCGGCACCTGCGCGCTCTTGCCCATCGCACCGATGAACAGGCAGATGCAGATCACGGTGATCAGCATCCAGTCGTTGCCGGGGAAGGACAGCTTGCCCAGCTCGCCGGCCTGGGCGAAGGTCTCGCCGTAGTTCAGCGTGCCGGCATAGGCGGCGATCAGGCCGATGCCGAGGATGAAGCCGAAGTCGCCGACGCGGTTGACGATGAAGGCCTTCATGTTGGCGAAGATCGCCGTCGGCTTGGCATAGTAGTAGCCGATCAGCAGGTACGACACCAGGCCCACCGCCTCCCAGCCGAAGAACAGCTGCAGGAAGTTGTTGCTCATCACCAGCATCAACATGCTGAAGGTGAACAGCGAGATGTAGCTGAAGAAGCGCTGGTAGCCGCCCGGCGAGGTGTCGTCGTCGGCCATGTAGCCGATGGTGTAGATGTGCACCATCAGCGAGACGAAGGTGACGACGCACATCATCATCGCCGACAGGCCGTCGATGAGGAAGCCGATCTCCATCTTCAGGCCGCCGACGACCATCCATTCGTAGATGGTGGCGTTGAAGCGCGCGCCGTGGTTGGCGACGTCGTTGAGCACGGCCACCGAGCCGATGAACGACACCAGCACGCCGAGGATGGTGACCCAGTGCGCGCCCGCGCGGCCGACCTTGGAGCCGGCGAGACCGGCGATCATCGAGCCGGCCAGCGGCGCCAGCGCGATCAGCAGCAACAGGTTCGGGTTCAGTGTGGCCGCCATGTCAGCCCTTCAGCGCGTCGAGCTCGTCGACATTGATGGTGGCCCGGTTGCGGAACAGCACCACCAGGATCGCCAGCCCGATGGCCGATTCGGCCGCGGCGACGGTGAGAATGAAGAACACGAACACCTGCCCCGCCATGTCGCCGAGGAAGTGCGAGAAGGCGATGAAGTTCAGGTTCACCGCCAGCAGCATCAGCTCGATGGCCATCAGCAGCACGATCAGGTTGCGGCGATTGAGGAAGATGCCGACCACCGACAGCGCGAACAGCATGCCGCCCAGCGACAGGTAGTGGCCGAGGGTCACAGCGCCAAAGCTCATGCGTCTTTCCCTTCCGCCGGCGGCGCCGAAGGCCGTTCGATCGTCGGACGCATCTGCACCAGGCGCACGCGCTCGGACTTCTTCGCCTTGACCTGCTCGCTCGGGTCCATCTGGCGGCTGTCCTTGCGCTGGCGCAGCGTCAGCGCAATCGCCGCGATGATGGCCACCAGCAGCAGCACCGCGGCCACCTGCAGCGGGTACAGGTAGTGGGTGTACATCTCGATGCCCAGCATCTTGCTGTTGCCCAGCTTCAGTTCCATCGGGTCGGGCGGCGGCGCTTCGGTCAGGCGGAAGCCGCCCATCAGCACCAGCGCCATTTCCAGCGCGATCAGCGCGCCGATGAAGCCGGCCAGCGGGAAGTGCTTCCAGAAGCCCTGGCGTACCGCGTCGGCATCAACGTCGAGCATCATCACCACGAACAGGAACAGCACCATCACCGCGCCCACGTAGACCAGCACCAGCGCGATGGCCAGGAACTCGGCGCGCAGCAGCATCCAGATGCAGGACGCGGTGGCGAAGGCCAGCACCAGGAACAGCGCCGCATGCACGGTGCTGCGCGCGGTGATGACGCGAAAGGCCGCGAACAGCAGCACGAATGAAAAGACGTAGAACAGCGCGCTCGACATGATCTTGGGTGGCGCCCGAAGGCCCGCTTGCTTTCAGCGGTACCTGGCGTCGGCCTCCTTCGCGGCAGCGATTTCTTTTTCGTAGCGATCGCCCACGGCCAGCAGCATGTCCTTGGTGAAGTACAGGTCGCCGCGCTTTTCGCCGTGGTATTCGAGGATGTGGGTTTCGACGATCGAATCGACCGGGCAGCTTTCTTCGCAGAAGCCGCAGAAGATGCACTTGGTCAGGTCGATGTCGTAGCGCGTGGTGCGGCGCGAGCCGTCGTCGCGCACTTCGGATTCAATGGTGATGGCCAGCGCCGGGCACACCGCCTCGCACAGCTTGCAGGCGATGCAGCGCTCCTCGCCGTTTTCGTAGCGGCGCAGCGCGTGCAGGCCGCGAAAGCGCGGCGACAGCGGTGTCTTCTCCTCGGGAAACTGCACCGTGATCTTGCGCGCCAGGAAGTACTTCCCGGTGATGCGCATGCCCTTGAACAGCTCGGCCAGCATGAAGCTGGACATCAGTTCCTTGATCGACGTGACGGCGGACATGGCTGACCTCAGTTCCAGATGTTCAGCGGCGACTGGATCCACAGCCCCACCACCACCAGCCACACCAGCGTGACGGGGATGAAGATCTTCCAGCCCAGGCGCATGATCTGGTCGTAGCGGTAGCGTGGGAAGGTGGCGCGCACCCACAGGAACATGGTCACCACGACGAAGGTCTTGAGGATGATCCAGCCCCAGCCCGGAATCCAGTTGAGCGGGGCGATGTCGATCGGGGCGAGCCAGCCGCCCAGGAACATGATCACCACCAGCATCGACACCAGGATCATGTTGGCGTACTCGGCCAGGAAGAACATGGCGAAGGACATGCCCGAATATTCGATCATGTGGCCGGCGACGATCTCGGATTCGCCCTCGACCACGTCGAAGGGGTGGCGGTTGGTTTCCGCCAGGCCGGAGATGAAGTAGACGAGGAAGATCGGCAGCAGCGGCAGCCAGTTCCACGACAGGAAGTTCAGCCCCATGTCGGCGAAGCGGCCGCGGTCCTGCGCCAGCACGATATCGCTCATGTTCAGGCTGGCCGAAACCATCAGCACCACCACCAGCGCGAAGCCCATCGCGATCTCGTAGCTGACCATCTGCGCCGACGCGCGCAGCGCGCCGAGGAAGGCGTACTTCGAGTTGCTGGCCCAGCCGGCGATGATGACGCCGTAGACCTCGAGCGAGGTGATGGCCATCAGGAACAGCAGCCCGGCGTTGATGTTGGCCAGCGCCACCTCGGGGCCGAAGGGGATCACCACCCAGGCGGCCAGCGCCGGCATGATGGTCATCACCGGGCCCAGGAAGAACAGCGGCTTGTTGGCCGCGCTCGGGCGGATGATCTCCTTGAAGATCAGCTTGACCGCATCGGCGATCGGCGTCAGCAGTCCGAAGGGGCCGACGCGGTTCGGGCCCGGGCGCAGCTGCGTGAAGCCGATGCCCTTGCGCTCCCACAGCGTCAGGTAGGCGACGCAGCCCATCAACGGCAGCAGCAGCGCCACGATCTTGATCAGGCTCCAGACCACGGCCCAGAGCGTGGGGCCCATCAGCGACACGCCGAATTGATTGACGGACTCGAGCATGCCGCTTCCTCAGGCCCGCGTGACGGTGATGGGGCCGAACATCGCGCCCAGCACAGCCGTGTCGGCATGCCCGGCCGGTACGCGCACCACGCCCGGCGCCAGGCTGGGGTCTTCGACAGCGGCAATCAGCAGCACCTGCTCGCCCTGCGCGACGCGCACCGGCACGCCGGGGTGCAGGCCAAGCTCGGCCCATAGCGCGCTCGGCAGGCCGGCCAGCGGCGCACGCGCGTCGGCCGTCAGCTGCAGCGATTCGGCGCGGCGCACCAGCGCGTCGGCGGCATAGATCGGCACGTCGGCGATGCGCTCGCAGCCGGCGACCGGCGCACCCAGCGAAGACGGCAGCGCCGCAGCGCGGTTGTCCAGCCGTGCGGCCAGGCTGGACGGGTCGCCGATCGCCTCGGTACGCACCTGCTCGGCGCTGTCCTGCTGGAAGCCCTGCAGGCCGAGCAGGTTGCCCAACACACGCAGCACCTTCCAGGCCGGACGGGTTTCGCCCAGCGGCGGCACCACGCCGGTGAAGGCCTGCAGCCGGCCTTCGGCATTGATGAAGCTGCCGGCGGTTTCGGTGAAGGGCGCGATCGGCAGCAGCACGTCGGCGTTTTCGACCCTCGCGTCCTTGAAGGCCGTCAGCGCGACCACCAGGCCGCTGCGCTGCAGCGCGGCACGCGCGGCCGGTGCGTCGGCGGCATCGAGTTCGGGCTCGACGTTCAGCAGCAGCAGCGCCTTCATGCCCTGCGACAGCATCTGGCCGGCGT
>CAYUPF010000086.1:11594-16880 GCA_964446545.1 uncultured Rubrivivax sp. | reverse complement strand
TGGTGTCCGAAATGGACACCGGCTTCCAGCATTTCACGCATGGATACGGTCATGATTGCTCCGAAGGTTGGGTCTTGAACTCCAGCCAGAACCACTCCCGTGAAGAGTGGCACCGTTCGGCGGCCGGGTTCGCGGCGTCGTTGCATGATGCTGCGACAATCGTCGCAATGGATGCATCAGCAAACCTGCGAATTCTAGCACGCGGGCCCCTCTCGGACCTGCGCGCCGCAGCGGCCCAGGTGTGCGGCGGGCAGCTGCACGCTGCGGACGACCTGGAGCGCGCCATCGCCGCCGCAGACGGACCGGCCTGCAAGCACGCCTACGTGCGCCGCTTCGACGCCATGGCACGCGCCGCCGCGGCCGCGGCGGACGCCGCTCGCGACGCCGGCGCCCCGCTGCCGCCTTTGGCGGGCCTGACGGTGTCGGTGAAGGACCTGTTCGACGTGGCTGGCCAACCCAGCACCGCCGCGTCCAGGTCATTGGCCGACGCCGCGCCTGCGCTGGCCGACTGCCCGGCCGTGGCGCGACTGCGCGCCGCCGGCGCCGCCCTCACCGGCCACACCAACCTGACCGAGTTCGCCTTCTCCGGTATCGGCATCAATCCGCACCACGGCACGCCGGCCAACGCCGCCACGCCGGCGCTCGATGCCGTGCCGCGCATCCCCGGCGGCTCCACCTCGGGCGGTGCGGTGACCGTGGCCACCGGCGCCGCCTGGGCCGCGCTGGGCTCGGATACGCGCGGCTCGATCCGCGTGCCTGCTGCGCTGCATGGGCTGGTGGGCTTCAAGAACACGCAGGCGCTGACGCCCACCGAAGGCAGCGTGCCGCTGTCCTTCACGCTCGACACCGCCTGCGCCATCACGCGCAGCGTGCGCGATGCGGTGCTGCTGCACGAAGTGCTGGCAGGGCGCCGCGTGCGGCTGCGCGGCCGCCCGCTGCGCGCGCTGCGCCTGGCGCTGCCCGGCGGCGGCATGCTCGACGGCCTCGATGCCACGGTGGCCCGCGCCTTCGATCGTTGCCTGGCGCGGCTGCGCGCGGCCGGTGCCGAGATCGTCGAACGCAGTCTGCCGGCCGACGACGCACCAGCGCTGAGCAGCGGCCAGATCAGCTCGGCCGAGGCCTGGACCTGGCACCGTTCGCGGCTGGACGCGCGCCATGCCGACTACGACCCGCGCGTGCTGGCGCGCATCCGCGGCGGCAGCAGCATCACGGCCGCCGACTACATCGACCGCCTGCAGGCGCGCCGCCGCTGGATCGCGCAGGTCGAGGCGCTGGCCGTCGACATCGACGCCTTCATCTGCCCGACCGTGCCGATCGTCGCGCCGCCGCTGCAGCCGCTGATCGAAGACGACGAGGCCTTCTTCGCCACCAACGCGCTGTTGCTGCGCAACCCTTCGGCAGTCAACTACCTGGACGGCTGCGCGCTGACGCTGCCCTGCCAGGCCGCCGGCGAGCTGCCGGTGGGCCTGATGGTCTGGGCGCCCTCGATGTGCGACGACACCGTGCTCGACGTGTCGCTGGCCATCGAGCGCGAACTCGCCGCGCCGGGGCGCTGAAAGGTGCGTATCGCTGTCATCGGCGCCGGCATCGTCGGCGTCACGAGTGCGTATGAGCTGGCCAGCGATGGCCATGAAGTCACGGTGTACGAGCGCCACGCCGGCGTGGCCAGCGAGACCAGCTTCGCCAACGCCGGCGTCATCGCACCGGGCTACGTCACGCCCTGGGCCGCGCCCGGCATGCCGCTGAAGGTGCTGCGCCACCTGTTCGGCCGCCATGCGCCGGTGCGTTTCAGTGGCGTCAACGCGCTGGGGCAATTGCCGTGGATGTGGCACTGGTGGCGTGCCTGCCGCCCGGTGGTGTACCAGGCCAACCGCGCGCGCATGTACCAGCTGGCGCGCTACAGCAGCCAGCGCCTGCACGCACTGACCGACGCGCTGGGGCTGGACTACGAACAGGCACGCGGCGTGCTCGTGCTGCTGCGCACATCGCGCGACCTGGCCCAGGCCCAGGCCGCGCTGCGCATGCTGGAGGAACTGCAGGTCGGCTTCGAGCTGCTCGACGCCGCCCAATGCCACCGCCTGGAGCCTGGGCTGAATGCGGCGATGCCGCTGCGAGCGGGCATCTCGCTGCCGCAAGACGAGGTCGGCAACTGCCGCCACTTCGCGCACCTGCTCAAGGCCCAGGCGCAGGCCCATGGAGCGCGCTTCCTGTTCGGCCACGAGGTGCTGTCGCTGGCCTCGGGCGCCACACCCACGGTCCGCAGCCGCGATCTGGCCACCAAGGGTGAGGCGGCGCAGACGCGCTTCGACGCCGTGCTGCTGTGTACTGGCCACCAGGCCAACCGGCTGCTGCGTCCGCTGGGGCTGTCGCTGCCGATGGCGCCGGTGTACGGCTACTCGATCACCGCACCGCTGAGCGTGATCGAGCACGCGTCGGCACCGGGCCCGCGCGGCGCGGTGATGGACGAGAGGTTCAAGGTCGCGATCTCTCGGCTGGGCCAGCGCATCCGCGTCGCCGGCAGCGCCGAACTCGGCGGCACGCCCGGGCGCATGAATGCGGCGGCGCTGGCCACGCTGTACAAGGTACTCGACGACTGGTTCCCCGGCGCGGCGCGGCTGTCGCAGGCCAGCGCCTGGAAAGGCGCGCGGCCGATGCTGCCGGACGGCCCGCCGCTGCTGGGCGCGAGCCGCAGCCCGGGCATCTGGCTCAACCTGGGCCATGGGTCCAGCGGCTGGGCGCTGGCTTGCGGCTCGGCGCGCGTGCTGGCCGACCTGATGGCGCAGCGCACGCCCGACATCGACGTCGGCGGCCTGCTGCCGCAGCGCTTGAAGGCCTGAACCGCTGCCGCACAATCGGGCTCGACCTCGATGGCCTCGTCCATGTCCACCCCACGCAGCCCCGGGCCGCAACGCATCCTTCCCGGCAATGCGCCGGCCGCGCTGCATGACGTGCAGGCCTCGCGCGCCATCGAAGCCGCGGCATTGGCCCAGCATGCGCCGCATGTGCTGATGCAGCGCGCCGGCGCCGCTGTGGCGCGGCTGGCGCTGGCCGTGGCGCCGCATGCGCAGCGCGTCTGGGCAGCTTGCGGCCCTGGCAACAACGGTGGCGACGGGCTGGTCGCGGCGCGTCATCTGCACCGCGCCGGTTTCAACGTGCAGGCCACGCTGTTCGGCGATGCACAACGCCTGCCCGATGATGCCCGCCAGGCGCTGGCCGATGCCCAACACGACGGCGTGGCCGTGTCCGCGCAGCCGCCCGACACGCGCTGCGACCTGGTCATCGACGCGTTGCTCGGCCTGGGCGCCTCGCGGGCGCCGCAGGGTGCGCTGGCCGAGGCCATTGCCGCCATCAACGCCATGCAGACCCAGGTGCTGGCGGTAGATCTACCCTCGGGGCTGCATGCCGACACCGGCCAGCGCCTGGGTGCGGCCGCGGTGACGGCCACGCACACGCTGTCGCTGCTGACGCTGAAGCCGGGGCTGTTCACCGGCGTCGGGCGCGACCATGCCGGGCAGATCTGGCTCGACGCGCTGGGCGTACGGGTCGCGGCCGACAGCGCCACCGCCCGCCTGGCGGGCGCCGATGCGATGCAGGTGCTGGGGCCGCGCGCCCATGCCAGCCACAAGGGCAGCCATGGCGACCTGGCCGTGGTCGGCGGCGCGGCCGGCATGACCGGCGCGGCCTTGCTGGCCGCCCGCGCCGCGCTGGCCAGCGGCGCCGGGCGTGTGTTCGTCAGCCTGCTCGATGCCAACGGCCTGCCATGCGACCCGCAGCATCCCGAACTGATGTTCAGGCCGCAATGGTGGCGCAGCGAACCGGCCACGCTGGCACGCAGCACGGTGGTCTGCGGTTGCGGCGGCGGTGCGGCGGTGCGCGAGGTATTGCCGGTGCTGCTGAGCCGCTGCCCGCGGCTGCTGCTGGACGCCGATGCGTTGAACGCGCTGGCCGCCGACGAAGGCCTGCGCCACCAACTGCGCGACCGCGCCGCACGCGGCCAGGCAACGCTGCTGACGCCGCACCCGCTGGAAGCGGCGCGCCTGCTGGGCAGCGACGCAGCCGGCGTGCAGGCCGATCGGCTGCAGGCCGCGAGCGCGCTGGCGCAGCGGGACGCTTGCGTCGTGCTGCTCAAGGGTTCGGGCAGCGTGATCGCCGCGCCGGGCGAGTTGCCTGTGCTCAACCCCAGCGGCAACGGCCTGCTCGCCGGCGGCGGCACCGGCGATGTGCTCGCCGGCTGGGCCGGCGGCTTCTGGGCGCAGCTGGCGAGCGCGCATGGCGATCAAGGTTCGGCGCAGATGGCCGCGCAGGCGGCCGCCTGGTTGCACGGCCATGCCGCCGACTTGCAGTTGGCGCTGGCGCCGCGCAGCCTGGCGCTGCGCGCCGGCGACTTGATCGAACGCATGCGCGAGGCGGCGGCCGCGCGGCGTTGAGTCCGCGCGTCTCAGCGCCGCGTGCGTGTCGGCGCCTTGCGCTCGCGCGTGGTGCGCGCCGGCTTGGGCGCGGCCACCGACTTCTTGCCGGCCTTGCGGCGCACGGCGCTCTTGCCCGCGCGGTCGGCCTCCTGCACCGCCTGCAGTTCGTCCACCGCCGTTTTCGCACGCGCACGCTCGCCGCGCGCGCGAGTCGGCGACAGGCCCGTTTCGGTATCGCGCACCAGGCGGAAATCGATGCGCCGGCTGTCCAGGTCGACGCGGCTGACCTGCACGCGCACACGCGTGCCAACCGCATAGCGCGCCCCGGAACGCTCGCCGCGCAGTTCCTGATGCACCTCGTCGAAGCGGTAGTACTCGCCGCCGAGTTCGGTGATGTGCACCAGCCCTTCGACATAAAGCGCGTCGAGCGTGACGAACAGGCCGAAGCTGGTGACGGCGCTGACCGTGCCGGCGTATTCCTCGCCCAGGTGCTCGCGCATGAAGCGGCACTTGAGCCAGGCCTCGACGTCACGCGAGGCTTCGTCGGCGCGGCGTTCGTTGGCGCTGCAATGCGCGCCGGCGGCCTCCCAGGTCTGCAGCTCCTTGCTCATCGCCTTGGCCGGCTTGGCCGCGCCGGGCCTGGCGCCGCGCCGCGGCGGTGCCGGCGGCAGACGCGCCACCAGCGCGGCATCGAGCTGGTAGCGCTTCTCGCCGAGGATGGCCTTGATGACGCGGTGCACCAGCAGGTCGGGGTAGCGCCGGATCGGGCTGGTGAAGTGCGCATAGGCGCCATAGGCCAGGCCGAAGTGGCCGGCATTGGAAGCGGTATACACCGCCTGCTGCATCGAGCGCAGCAGCATGGTGTGGATCTGCGTCA
>CAYUPF010000086.1:0-11494 GCA_964446545.1 uncultured Rubrivivax sp. | reverse complement strand
GCGGTATACACCGCCTGCTGCATCGAGCGCAGCAGCATGGTGTGGATCTGCGTCACGTCGGGCCGGTCCTTGGTGGCCAGCGCGATGGTCTGGATCTCGCCGGGGCTCGGGTCGTCGCTCAGATGCAGGCCGATGCCCAGCGCACGCAGGTAGTTCTGCAAGGTCACGCGGCGCTCGGGCGTGGGGCCCTCGTGCACGCGGAACAGCGCCGGATGATCCGCCGCCTCGATGAAGCCGGCCGCACACTCGTTGGCCGCGAGCATGGCTTCTTCGATCAGCTTGTGCGCCTCGTTGCGCGTGCGCGGCACGATCTTCTCGATGCGGCCGTTCTCGTCGCAGACGATCTGCGTCTCGGTGGTCTCGAAGTCGACCGCGCCGCGCTTGGCGCGCTGCTTCAACAGTGCGCGGTAGACCTCGTGCAGGTGCAGCAGATGCGGCACCAGATCGGCGCGGGCTTTGGCCTCCGGCCCGCGGGTATTGGCCAGCACAGCCGCCACCTCGGTGTAGGTCAGCCGCGCATGCGAGCAGATGATCGCCGGATAGAACTGGTAGGCGTCGATCGCGCCTTCGCCGTCGATGACCATGTCGCAGACCATCGCCAGCCGATCCTGCTCCGGGTTGAGCGAGCACAGGCCGTTGGACAGCTTCTCCGGCAGCATCGGAATCACCCGCCGCGGGAAGTACACCGAAGTGGCGCGCTCGTAGGCATCGTCGTCGATCGGCTCGCCCGGCTTGACGTAGTGGCTGACGTCGGCGATGGCGACGACCAGCCGCCAGCCTTTGAACAGACTCTTGCCGCGCCCGCGCGTGAAGGGCTCGCAGTACACCGCGTCGTCGAAGTCGCGCGCGTCCTCGCCGTCGATGGTGACCAGCGGCACGTCGCTCAGGTCGATGCGGTGGCGCCGGTCGGCGGGGCGCAGCTTGTCGGGCAGCGCCGCGGCCTGCGCCAGCGTCTCGGGCGAGAAACGGTGCGGCACCTCGTACTTGCGCACCGCGATCTCGATCTCCATGCCCGGGTCGTCGATCTCGCCCAGCACCTCGACGACGCGGCCCATCGGCTGCGAATACATCGACGGCGGCTCGGTCAGCTCGATCGACACCACCTGCCCCACCGCGGCATTGGCGGTAGCGTTCTTCGGCACCATGATGTCCTGGCCGTAGCGCCGGTCTTCGGGCGCCACCAGCCAGATGCCGGCTTCGTGCAGCAGCCGGCCGATGATCGGCGCCTTGCGCCTTTCGATGATGTCGAGCACGCGCCCCTCGGGGCGGCCCTTGCGGTCGTAGCGCACGATGCGCACACGCACGCGGTCGCGGTGCAGCACCGCGCGCATTTCCTGCGGCGACAGGTAAATAGACGGCTGGCCGTCGTCGCGGCGCACGAAACCGTGCCCGTCCTGGTGGCCTTCGACCATGCCCTCGATTTCGCTCAGCAAGGCTGCGCCGGGGCTCTGTTGGATGGATTCTTTGATGGTATGATGCCGAGTTGCAGTGCCCAGGTGGCGGAATTGGTAGACGCACTAGTTTCAGGTACTAGCGGGTAACTCCGTGGGGGTTCGAGTCCCTTCCTGGGCACCAAATGTTGAAGTGAAGAGAACGGGGTCGGCAATGCCGGCCCCTTTCCTTTTTGGGCGTCAAACGACGAACTTCTGGGCCAAGCGCTCGGGGCGCATGTTGTCGTAGTCCTCGAAGGGCTGATGGATCCACGGGCTGGTGCTCAGGCGCTCGACGAAATAGTCGGGCGTGTAGGTCGACACGCCCTTGACCCAGATCACCGCCGAGCGCAGTTCGTCGATCGAGGGCATGCCGCGCAGCCGCTCCACCACCGCCTGCAGCGTCACGCCCGAATCGGCGAGGTCGTCGACCAGCAGCACGCGCCCGGCCAGTTCGCCCTTCGGCAAGGTGATGTACTTGGCGATATCCAGACGGCCCTGGATGGTGCCGGCCTCGGCGCGGTACGAGCTGGTGGACATGATCGCCAGCGGCTTGTCGAACACGCGCGACAGCACGTCGCCCGGGCGCATGCCGCCGCGCGCCAGGCACAGGATCTGGTCGAAGGCCCAGCTCGAGTTGTGCACCTTCAGCGCCAGACGCTCGATCAGCATGTGGTACTCGTCCCAGGACACATAAAGGTGTTTGCCGTCGTCGGTGAGCATGGGTTCTTCCGCTGCGTGGTGATGAAGTGGTGATGCCGCGTCCTCAGCCCTGGTAGGGGTGGCGCAGCAGGATCGTGTGGTCGCGGTCCGGGCCGGTGGAGACCATGTCGATCGGCGTGCCGATCAGCGCCTGCACCCGTTCCAGGTAGCGGCGCGCGTTCAGCGGCAGCTGATCCCATTCGGTCAGGCCGGCGGTCTTCTCGCTCCAGCCGGGAAAGCTCTCGTAGATCGGCTCGCAGGCTTCCACCTCGTCGGCATCCAGCGGCAGTACATCGATGGCGCCTGCTCCGAGCTTGTAGCCAACGCAGGCCTTGATCTCGGCCAGGCCGTCGAGCACGTCGAGCTTGGTGATGCACAGCCCCGACAGTCCGTTGATGATGGTCGAGCGCTTCAGCGCCGCCGCATCCAGCCAGCCGCAGCGCCGCGCGCGGCCGGTGACGGTGCCGCGCTCCTGGCCCACGGTCGACAGGTGGTGGCCGACGCTGCCCGACACGTCCATCGGCAGCTCGGTCGGGAACGGACCGCTGCCCACGCGCGTGGTGTAGGCCTTGGTGATGCCGAGCACGTAATGCAGCATGTCCGGCCCGACGCCCGAGCCTGCGGCGGCGTTGCCGGCCACGCAGTTGCTCGACGTGACATACGGATAGGTGCCATGGTCGATGTCGAGCAAGGTGCCCTGCGCGCCTTCGAACAGCAGGTTCGAGCCGGCCAGGTGCGCGCGGTGCAGCGCATAGCCGACATCGGCCAGCAGCGGGCGGATCTGCTCGCCCGCACGCATCGATTCGTCGAGGATCTGCTGGTAGTCCAGCGCCTTGGACTTGAGGTAGCCGGCTAGCGCGAAGTTGTGCAGTTCCACCAGCTCGCGCAGCTTGCGCGCGAAGCGTTCCGGATGCTTCAGGTCCTGCGCGCGCAGCGCACGCCGGGCCACCTTGTCCTCGTAGGCCGGGCCGATGCCCTTGCCGGTGGTGCCGATCTTGCCGGCGCCGCTGCTTTCGCGCAGGCCTTCGCGCGCCAGGTCCACGGCCACGTGGAAGGGCAGGATCAGCGGGCAGGACTCGCTGACGAACAGCCGCGAGCGCACCTCCAGCCCGGCGGTCTCCAGGCGCTGGATCTCCTGCAGCAGGTGCGCCGGGTCGACGACCACGCCGTTGCCGATGTAACAGGGCACGCCGTCGCGCATCACGCCCGAGGGCACCAGCTGCAGCGCCGTCTTCTGGCCGCGGATGACCAGCGTATGGCCGGCGTTGTGGCCACCCTGGAAGCGCACCACGCCCTGAGCATGGTCGGTCAGCCAGTCGACCATCTTGCCCTTGCCTTCGTCGCCCCATTGGGTGCCGACGATGACGACGTTGCGGCCGCGTGCGCCGCCCTGGCCCTGCTGCATGTTCAAGTGCAAACCTTTCCGGGTGCAATAGAGATGCCCTCGCCCGCTTCAGAGCGAGCGCAACACCCAATGATCGTCGATGAAGGCAAGCTCGCGGTCGCAGTCGAACTCCTGGCCTTCGTGTTCGTGGCCCGGCAGCACGCACAGCACCGTCTCGCCCGCCTCGCGCAGCCGGCGCACCGCGGCGCGCAGCTTCAGGTCCTCGCCCCAGGGGGCGCGCACCGCACTGGCCCGCGGCGGCTCGGGCGCATGTTCGGCCAGCACCTTCAGGTCCAGGCTGAAGCCCACCGCCGGTCGGCGCCGGCCGAAGACCGCGCCGACCTCGTCGTAGCGCCCGCCGCGCGCCAGCGCCTCGCTGGAGCTGCTGCCATAGACCGCGAAGCGCGTACCGCTGTAGTAGGCATAACCGCTCATGTCCGACAGGTCGAAGCCCAGGCTCACGCCCGGATGGTCGCGCTTCAGGTGCGAGGCCAGCCACTGCAGGTCGTCGAGCGCCGCGCCGATGAGCGCGTGCTGCGGCAGCCGCTGCCGCGCCTCGGCCAGCACCTCCTCGCCACCGTAGAGCGTGAGCAGCTCGCGCAGCGCATGCCGCGTGTCGGCGGGAAAGCCCTGCGCCAGCGACTCCAGCACGGCCGCGTCCTTCTTCGACAATGCCGCCACCACCTCCTGCAGCTGCGCCGCCTCGATCGGCAGCCCGGCGAGCACGCCGCGCACGATGCGCGCATCGGCCAGGTCGATGAGCAGGCCGTCGACACCTGCGGATCGCAGCGCATCCAGCGCCAGCTCCTGCACCTCCAGGTCGGCCTCCAGGCCGGCATGGCCGAAGATCTCGGCGCCGAACTGCAGCGGCTCGCGCGAACTCAAGGCCCTGGGCCGAGTGTGCAGCACCGGGCCGCAATAGCACAGGCGGGTCACGCCCTGGCGGTTGAGCAGGTGCGCATCGATGCGCGCGGCCTGCGGCGTGGTGTCGGCGCGCAGCCCCAGCGTGCGGCCGCTCAGCTGGTCGACCAGCTTGAAGGTGCGCAGGTCCAGTTCATGGCCGGTGCCGGTGAGCAGCGAATCCAGGTGCTCCAGCAGCGGCGGCATGATCAGCTCGAAGCCGTAGCCGCGCGCGCGGTCGAGCAGGCTGCGCCGGAGCTCCTCGATGCGGCGCGCCTGTGCCGGCAGGACATCGGCGATGTGCTCCGGCAGCAGCCACGCAGAGGACATGAAGAAACCCGGGTAAGTAAAGATTCATTGTACCGAGCAGGCCACCGCGGCGGCTCAGCTCCAGTAGACCAGCAGCAGCACCACGCCGACGAGCATGCTGCTCAGGCCGAAGAAGCGGATCTGGCCGTCGCTCAAGCGCGTGGCGCGCTCGAACATCGAGCGCCAGCTTTGCGGGCTGAGGAAGGGCAGCAGCCCTTCCAGCACCAGCATCAAGGCGACGGCGCCGAGCAGCAGGTCCGACATGGCGCCGGCAGACGCAGACCGCGGACGACTACTTCGAGTCCGCCGCCGAGCCGCCGCGCATCGCGCGGAAGAACTCGCTGTTCGGGTCGATCACCATCACATCCGACCGCGAACGGAAGCTCGTGCGGTAGGCTTCCAGGCTGCGATAGAACTTGGCGAATGCCGGATCTCGGCCGAAGGATTCGGCATACAGCGCCGAGGCCTTGGCATCGCCCTCGCCCTTGACCTTCTGCGAATCGCGGTAGGCCTCGGCGACGATGACCTCGCGCTGGCGGTCGGCGTCGGCGCGGATCTTCTCGCCGTCGGCCATGCCCTGCGAGCGCAACTCGTTGGCCACGCGCTTGCGCTCCGACTCCATGCGCTTGAACACCGAGTCGGTGATGTCGGCGACGAAGTCGACACGCTTGATGCGCACGTCGACGACCTCGATGCCGAAGGCCTGGGCTTCGTCCGCCAGCCGCCGCAACACGTCCTGCATGACCTTCTCGCGTTCGACCGACAGCACGCCGGACACGTTGCGCCGCGTGATCTCTTCGTTGAAGGCCGCCTGCACCACCGGACCGAGGCGGTTCTCCAGGTTGCGGAAGTCGGTGCCGTTGTTGCGGATGAACTGGCGCGGCTCCCTGATGCGCCACTTGACCAGCCAGTCGATGACCAGGCTTTTCTTCTCGGCGGTGAAGATCGGCCGCGTCTCCGAGTTGTCCAGCGTCTGGATGCGCTTGTCCAGGAAGACGACGTTCTGGAACGGCGGCGGCAGCTTGAACTTCAGCCCCGGCTCGGTGATGACTTCCTTGATCTCGCCCAGCGCGAAGACCACGCCCACCTGGCGCTGGTCGACGATGAACATCGTCGAGGCCACGATCATCAGCGCGATCAGCGCGGCCGCGGCGAGCATTCCGATTCGATTCATTGTCGTGTCTCCCCGGCCTTCAGCGGATTTCGCGGTCGCGGCTGCGGCCACCGTCGCGAGAACGCGCATCCGCCGCCGCGGGCGGCGATTCGGGCAGAGGCGTCGGCGTGGGCGCCGCGACGGCTGCGCCGCCGGCCTGTTGCATCAGCTTGTCCAACGGCAGGTACAGCAGGTTGGAACCGGAACGGCTGTCGACCATGACCTTGCTGACGTTGCCGAACACCTGCTGCATGGCGTCGATGTAGAGCCGGTCGCGCGTCACCACCGGTGCCTTCTTGTATTCGTCGACCACCGAACGAAAGCGCTCGGCATCACCTTCGGCCACCGATACCACGCGCGCCCGGTAGCCTTCGGCCTCCTCGCGCAAGCGCGCGGCCGTACCCTGGGCCCTGGGGATCACGTCGCTGGCGTAGGCTTCGCCTTCGTTCTTGAAACGGTCGCGGTCGGCCGTGGCCTTGACGGCATCGTTGAAGGCCGCCACCACTTGGTCGGGCACGGCCACCGACTGCACGTTGACGTTGACCACCTGGATGCCGGTGTTCAGGCGGTCCAGTTGCGCCTGCACCGACACCAGCAGATCGGCGGCCAGCTGGTCGCGCGCGCGGTACAGCACGGCGTCGACGTTGCTGCGGCCGACGACCTCGCGCACCGCCGACTCGCTGGCCTGCACCACCGCCTCGTCGGGGTTGCGGTTCTCGAACAGGAAGGCACGCGCATCCTTCAGCCGGTATTGCACGGTGAAGCGGATGTCGATGATGTTCTCGTCCTGCGTCAGCATCGACGAATCACGCAGCCCGGTGGCCGGCACCGGCGTGTTGCGGCCCATCTCCACCGAACGCAGCTGCGTCACCGGCACCGTCTCGTGCGCCTGGAAGGGATACGGAAAGCGCCACTGGATGCCGGCGTCCACCGTGTAGGCATAGCGACCGAAGGAAGTGACCACCGCCTGCTGACCTTCCTGCACGATGAACACGCCGCTGCCCAACCACACCAACGCCACCACGCCGGCGATCAGGCCGACGCCGATGCCCGCGCTCTTCAGGTTGGGCTGGAAGGGCGGGCCACTGTCGGGCGGACGCTCGCCGTTGTTGCGGTTCGGCCGCTGGCCGCCGCCCTTGCCGCCGAACATGCCGCTGAGCTTGCGGTTGAAGTCGCGCCACAGTTCGTCCAGGTCCGGCGGCCCGTCGTTGCGGCCGCCGCTGAGCACCAGCGTGTCGTCGGCGGCGGTGCGCGTGCGCGGCAGATGCAGCAAGGCGCGCAACAGCGCCAGCGCCGCACGGGCAACTTCACCTGGGCTGGCAGTGTGCCGGTCGCGGTGGATTTCAGGCATGGTGTGGGGGATGCGAGGGGATTGAAAGGCCCGAGCTTGCGGGAATGGAGCGCGGGTCGTGCGCCGCAGATGGGGGCAGCGCGGCGGCATTCAAGCGCTCGCGCACGGCGTCGGCCAGCACCTCGCGCAGCGCGTCCAGGCCTTGCCCCTCACGCGCACTGATGAAGACGCGGCGTGCGCGCACGCCGTGGGCGCGCTCGACCCAGTCCACCCGCTGGCGCGGACGGCGCGAATCCTCGAGCAGGTCGCACTTGTTGTAGACCACCGCCTGCGGCACCTGCGCAGCGCCGATCTCGTCGAGCACACGCTCGACTTCGGCCACTTGTTCGAGCAGCAGCGGGCTGGAGGCATCGACCACGTGAATCAGCAGGTCGGCATCGGCCGCCTCCTGCAAGGTGGCCTGGAAGGCCTCGACCAGCTTGTGCGGCAGGTCGCGGATGAAACCCACGGTGTCGGACAGCGACACCGCGCCGACATCGCTGCCCAGCCACAGCGCGCGCGTGGTCGTGTCCAGCGTGGCGAACAGCTGGTCGGCCGCCAGCGCCCGCGCCTTGACCAGCGCATTGAACAGCGTCGACTTGCCCGCATTGGTGTAGCCGACCAGCGAGATGCGGAAGGTGCCGCGCCGTTCGCGCGCCTTGCGCTGCGTGCCGCGCTGGCGTTTGACCTTCTCGAGCCGCGCCGATACCGACTTGATGCGATCACCGATCATGCGGCGGTCGAGTTCGATCTGCGCTTCGCCCGGGCCGCCGCGCAGGCCGATGCCGCCGCTTTGCCGTTCCAGGTGCGACCAGCGTCGCACCAGCCGCGTCGCCACGTACTGCAGGCGTGCGAGCTCGACCTGCAGCTTGCCTTCGTGGCTTTGTGCACGCGCGGCAAAGATATCGAGAATGAGCCCGGTGCGGTCGGCCACCGGCACGCCCAGATGCTTTTCCAGGTTGCGCTGCTGCGCCGGACTCAAGCCCTGGTCGAAGATCACGCCCTGCGCATCGGTGGACAGCACCAGCGACTTGATCTCGTCGGCCTTGCCCGAACCGACGAACAACGCCGCATCCGGCGCCTTGCGGCGCGCGACGATGCGCGCCACCGGCTCGTCGCCGGCCGACTGCGCGAGCAAAGCCAACTCGTCCAGCGTGGCGTCGAAGCCGGCGTCCTTGCCGAAGACCACCCCGACGAGAACGGCACGCGTGGCCAGACCCGCCTGCGTGGCCGAAGGGGGGGAGGAAGAGCTCAAGTGCGGATTGGCCAACGCCTTGACGGGCGCGCCGGCATCAAGCCTGCTCGCCAGGTTCGCTGGCGTGGAAGTTCACTGCGCGTCCAGGCACGACCGTGGAGATGGCATGCTTGTAGACCATCTGCGTGACCGTGTTGCGCAACAGCACCACGTACTGGTCGAAGGATTCGATGTGCCCTTGCAGCTTGATGCCGTTGACCAGATAGATCGACACCGGAACATGTTCCTTGCGCAGCAGGTTCAAAAACGGATCCTGCAACAACTGCCCTTTATTGCTCACGATATGCTCCGTGATGAAAGTTCTTGGAGTTTGGACCTTATCACACGCGGGACACCGGCGTCCCGCACTGCAACATGAATGCAGGCACGCACTTTGGGTGCGTCATCGGCTGCTTTTTCATGACCCGCGATCGACGAAAGGGTTCCGTGAGGAGCGCATTTCCACGCGCAAAGGCGTGCCCACCAACTTGAAATGTTCGCGAAAGCGCCCTTCCAGGAAGCGCTTGTAGGCGTCGGTCACATGCTCCAGCGAATTGCCGTGGATGACGACGATGGGCGGATTCATGCCGCCCTGGTGCGCGTAACGCAGCTTGGGGCGGAAGTTGCCGGCGCGCTTGGGCGCCTGGTGCTGCACCGCTTCGAGCAGCAGCCGCGTCAGCACCGGCGTGGGCATCTTCTTGATCGCCGAGGCATGGGCATCGGCGATGGCCTTCCACAGCGGGCCCAGCCCCTGGCGCTTCTTGGCCGAAATGCGCTGCACCGGCGCAAACTTCAGGAAGGCCAGGCGCTGCACGATCGAGCGTTCCAGCGTCTCGCGCTGGTAGGCGTCGACCGCATCCCATTTGTTGACGGCCAGCACCACGGCGCGGCCCGATTCCAGGATGTAGCCGGCGATGTGCGCATCCTGGTCGGTGACGCCCTGGGTCGCATCCAGCAGCAGCAGCACCACGTTGGCATCGGCGATGGCCTGCAGCGTCTTCACCACCGAGAACTTCTCGATGCTCTCGAACACCTTGCCCTTGCGCCGCAGGCCCGCGGTGTCGATCAGCTCGAAGCGCCGGCCCTGGTGCTCGAAAGGCACGTGGATGGCGTCGCGCGTGGTGCCGGGCTGGTCGAAAGCGACCAGCCGCTCTTCACCCAGCCAGGTGTTGATCAGCGTGGACTTGCCGACATTCGGCCGGCCGGCCACCGCCAAGCGGATGGGCTTGTCGGCACCCAGTTCCTCCGGCGGCTCCGCTTCGGGCTCGGGTTCGCCTTCGAAGGCGGCTTCGATCAGGCTGCGGATGCCCTGCCCGTGCGCTGCCGAGATCGGGTGCGGCTCACCCATGCCCAACTCGTGGAATTCGGCCAGGCGCGGTGACTCGCTCATGCCTTCGGCCTTGTTCACCGCCAGCAGTACGCGCCGCGCGGTGCTGCGCAGATAGCGCGCAATCTCGTGGTCCTGCGCACTCAACCCGGCGCGCGCATCGAGCACGAACACCACCACGTCGGCCTCGGCGACGGCCTGGCGCGTCTGCTTGGCCATCTCGCGCAGCATGCCGTCGCTGGTGTCGGGCTCGAAGCCACCGGTGTCCACGACGATGAACTCGCGCTCGTCCACCTTGGCGTCGCCGTAGTGCCGGTCGCGCGTCAGGCCGGCGAAGTCGGCGACGATGGCATCGCGGCTGTGTGTCAGCCGGTTGAACAGCGTGGACTTGCCCACGTTGGGCCGCCCGACGATGGCAAGCACGGGTTTCATCGCGACCGTTCCAGCCTATTCGGGCCGGAAGGCAAAGAGCCCGCCATTGCGCGTGGCCACCAGCAGCGTGGTGCCCGACAAGACCGGCTTGCCCACCACTTGCGAACCGTCGGTGGACAGTCGTAGCAGCGGCTGCCCGTCCTTGCGGTCGAGGAAGTGCACATAACCCTCGAAGTCGCCGAAGACGATGGTCGGGCCGATGCTGGCCGGCGCGCTCAGCCGGCGCAGCGCCATGCGCTCGCTGCTCCACACGGTGTCGCCGTTGTCCGTCTTCCAGGCGACGATGCGGTCGCTGGCATCGGCGCCGACGATCAGTTCCTCGTCGCCGCCGATGGCATTGACGCCGCCGACGTTGCGCGACCACAGCAGCCGGCCCGACTCGGCATCCGCACAGCCCACGGCCGCCTGGAAGGAGCGCGCGCACAGGCGGTTGCCGATGCGCGTGGCCGGGCCGATCAGATCAGCCAGGCGCTCGACCTCGTTGGTGCCGCGCGGCGTGCCCACCGGCACTTCCCAGCGGATCGTGCCGCGTGTCGGGTCGATGCCGGCCAGCCGTGGCCCCTGCCCCGCCACCAGCGTGTCCTTGACCGCGGTGAGCACGCCGATGTGCAGCAGCGTCAGGGCCTCGCCCGGGCGCTGCAGCGTCCACAGCCGCTTGCCGTCGAGCGCATCGAAGGCAAGCACCGCACGGTCCACACCCATCACGAAGACGCGCTCGCCGGCCACCAGCGGCGCGGTGCTGACGCGCGAATTCAGCTGCGCGCGCCAGGCTTCACGCTCACCGTCGAAGACCACCAGCCGGTTGTCGGTGGTGACCACCGCGTGGAAGCGCCCGTCGCTGCCGACGCCGGCGCTCAGCGGGGCACCGGCGCTGACGCGCCACAGCGCTCGGCCGCTCTGCGCATCGAGCGCCATCACCGTGCCGTCGGTGCCGGCGACCACGAACTGGCCGTCGCGCGACACCACCGACAGCGGAAAGCGCACGCTGTCCAGCTTGGCCGACCAGACCTGGCGGCCGGCGATCTTCGGCGTCACCGGCTCCAGCGGCTTGGGCTTGGGCTTGTCGGCGGCGCAGCCAGCCAGCACGGCCAGCACCAGCAACAAGGCACCCCAGCCGCCGGCGGCATGGCGGCGCCCTGGGCTCATGTCGCCCCCCAGGACCTGCGGTCCGGCCCCCCAAGGGGGCGTGAGCGCCTTCGGAACGGCCGTGCGGCGCTCATGTCGCCCCCCAGTACCTGCGGCCCGGCCCCCCAAGGGGGCGCGAGCGCCTTCGGAACGGCCGCGCGGCGCTCA